>JAEZHL010000360.1 GCA_023416575.1 Pseudomonadota bacterium | reverse complement strand
AGCCCAGTCGCATCGTGAGCATTCTACCCGAAGCGTTCATCCTGGAGCGGTCGGACGCCGATACGTTCCGCTTCCGTGTCGCGGGGACGCAGCTGTGCGAGCAGTTCGGCCTCGAATATCGTGGCCGCAATTTCCTGGAGCCATGGGAGCCCGAGGACCGGCTCACACTGAAGCAGCGCCTGACGGCGATCACCGAGGAGGGCGCCGTCGGCCTCTTCGAGTTCGAGGCATTCGGCCCCTCTCAGGAGGCCGTGATCTTCGAGGTCCTGATCGTACCGCTGGTCCAGAAGGACAGCATCGATCGCTTCCTCGGGACGATGAGCACGACGCAGGACCCGCCCTGGCTCGGCCTGGAGCGTCTCGAGCGCCGGCAGTTGTTGCGCCATACGCTGATCTGGCCGGAGGGCCTGCCGCCGAGGCCGAGCCACTTCCGTCCGGCGATGTTCCCCGAGATCCGTGACGCGCGCCTAGTTCGCGTCGATCGCCGCGCTTTCCGCGTCTACGACGGCGGGCTGTCGCGTCCGATGCACGAAAAGCGCTGAGCTGCGGGCGGCCCGCAACTCGCGCGAGCATTCCGGCACGTCAACCGGACGGCGATTGGTTACCCTGAACTCTCGCAGCCCGCGCCTCCCGTCTCAGTTCGAAACGAATGCCGCTGCGGCTCCCAAAATGAGAAACGGGCGAACGCGACCCCGCGCTCGCCAGAGCCCGGGGCGGGTTTGATCTCGATATCCGAAAAGCATCCGCCCTGCACTCATGAGGAGCCGGATGCTCCGTGTTGGCCGGCACATTTTGGTGCACCGGGATTACGTTTCCTTAACTGCTCCCCCGCATAGTCAGGAGGACATCACGGACACCTCCGGACCGCCTCCGTCGCGCCTCACGGCATTTGCGACGAAGGGGTCGGCGTAGAAATCCGCGGGCTTCAGCATGGTTTCGACGCCGACTTCCACACTTGGCTTTCGACGGCTCCCGGGAGTGTCACTCAGAACGGAGGCGCGACCCTTGAGTGGCAAGCAAATTCGCCCTCCGCAAGCTTCGTACCAAGGTCGTCCGTCATCAAACTGAAGGTCTTGGTCTAAATCCTTGGATCATCACAACCCCGATGCTCTGCGCCGTTGCTTCCGTTGGTCCGCATCTCAGTCGACAGGCTCGTGCCGGCAGCCGCCAGGGCTCCGGGCAACAAGATTTCGTCGCAAAGACGCGGCACCTTTTCAAGGACAAGTGCGACAGGTCGTCCGGGGTCTTAGAGGTTGTCTCCGAACGCTTGAGTTTGTGGAGTTGCGTGCCATGCGAGTGAATGCTCTCGTATTGATTATCGTGTCCGGGTTGCTCCACGCCGGCAGCGCTGCCGCCGACAACTCCCGAACACGAGCCGCTGATCACTCCTCCATTTACATGCGTGTTTTCGGCCAGGCGGTTCCGCCGTTCGGCTACGTGCAGTTCTGCAATGCCTCGCCGGAGGAGTGCGCGCCGGGTACCGGCCGCATCGAACGCTTCCAGGCGACGCCGGAGCGGCTGAGCGAGCTCGACGAGGTGAACCGCGCCGTCAATAAGGCGATCCAGCCCGCCACCGACGCCGAGATCTACGGCGTTACGGAGCACTGGGTCATCCCGACCACCCAAGGCGACTGCGAGGACTATGCGCTGCTGAAGCGGCACATGCTCATCCGTCGCGGTTGGCCCGCGAGCGCGCTCCTGTTGACCGTCGTGCGCGACGAGCTCGGGGAGGGCCATGCAGTGCTGACGGCCCGCACCGCCCAGGGCGACTTCATCCTCGATAACAAGGTCGACGCGGTGAAGCTGTGGTATCTGACACCTTATGATTATGTCATGCGGCAGTCGTTCCTCGACCCGAAGGTCTGGGTGTCGCTGAACCCGCAGGCCTACTCGCCGGTGTCTATCGCCGTCGTCCGCAACCGCAAGTGACGGCCGGCCGGTGGCACCGACCCTGTCGCTCGCGCTTTGCACATATAGGTAAGGGCCAGACTCGCGGGTCTGGCCCTTAGCCTTTTCGGGGCACTTCCGGACGAGAGCCGGTCAGCCCTGCTCGGAGAAGCCCGACGCGAAGCGGCGCCAGTTCTTCCTGTAGAACGCCGCTCCGGCCTTGAGCCGGGCGATATCGGCCTCCGTTACTTCCCGAACGATCTTGCCCGGCGATCCCATCACCACGGAGCGCGGCGGAATCTTCTTCCCCTCCGGAATGAGCGTGTTCGCTCCGATCAGGCACTCCTCGCCGATCTCGGCGCCGTTGAGGATGATCGAGCCGATGCCGATCAGGCTGCCGCGACCGATCTTGCAGCCGTGCAGCATCACCATGTGGCCGATGGTGCAGTCTGCACCGATGACCATCGGGAAGCCGGGGTCGGTGTGCAGCACGCAACCGTCCTGCACGTTCGCGCCGGTGCCGATCTCAATGATCTCGTTGTCGCCGCGGATAACCGTGTTGAACCAGACGCTCGCGTCCTCGCCGATCTCGACGTTGCCGAGCACCACGGCGTTCGGCGCCACCCAGTAGCGCCCTTCTCCCGGCGTCCGCACACGAACGTCATCGAGCCTGAACAGACCCATCGCTCCCTCCCGACCCTCAGGCTTCATCGAGGTCGACGTCGAGGATCGCGACCTGCAATTGATAGGAAACCTCGCCGTCTTCCTCCTCGCGATAGAGGGGGGCGATGTATTCTTCGCCGATGAAGACCTCGGCCATATCCTTCTTGCGTGCATGCGGCACAACACGGAGCTGGTCCGTGCGGAAGAGCTTGCGCAAGTACTTCTGCACGCGCGGAACATCTTTCTTCATGACGAAGCCTTCTATGATTTCAGTTTCGGCTGCGATCCGGGACGGAATCAGCTGTCGCAGCCGCAGTCATCCGGGCTGACGCGCTGATCCATGCTGCGCGCCGGCTCCGGGCAGCCAGCCGGGCCAACCACCTTCGCAGGTACGCCGGCAACGGTTGTATTGGGCGGCACGTCCTTGAGGACGACACTGCCGGCAGCGACCCGGGAGCAGTTGCCGACGTGGATATTGCCCAGCACCTTGGCGCCAGCGCCGATCATGACGTTGGCCCCGATCTTCGGATGCCGGTCCCCGCCCTCCTTGCCGCTACCCCCGAGCGTTACGCCATGGAGCAGCGAGGTGTTGTCGCCGACCGCAGCCGTCTCGCCGATGACGATACCTGTGCCATGATCGATCATGATCCCAATGCCGATGCGGGCGGCCGGGTGGATATCCACAGCGAAGATGCGCGAGGATTGGCTCTGCAGGTAGAGCGCGAAATCGCGGCGCCCCTGCTTCCACAGCTCGTGAGCGAAGCGATGGGTGACGAGAGCGTGGAAGCCCTTGAAATAGAGTAACGGCTCCAGATAGCGGCTGCACGCGGGGTCACGGTCGTAGACGGCCGCGAGATCGGCGCGGAACGCCTGCCCCAGCTCGTTGCGCCGGGAGAGCACGTCGTGGAACAGCTGGCTGATGAGGCCGGAATCCACGTCCGAGTGATTGAGCCGCTGCGCGAGCCGATGGCACACGGCCTCCTCCAGCCGGTCATGGCTCAGCACAGTGGCAAAGATGAATCCGCCGAGCGCGGGTTCTGCGCGAATAGCCTCTTCGGCCTCGCGGCGCACCTCCGCCCAGATCGGGTCGACTTGCGGAAATTTGCTGTGCGCCAGGGACTTCGGTGTCATGATCGGTCTCCTGCCAGGGGCGGTGTCGTGCCACCAGTCGCTTGCCTTCACGCCTAAACAGCACCGTTATCATAGTCAACGCCGAACGGGCGTCCGGATCTCCGGTGATTTTATGCGTCCGTCGCGGGCCAAATTGCGCCAATCCATCGGCGACGATTAAAAGAACTGGGAAGCATGAACTCCGGAGGCAAGATCGGGATGCTGGACGGCACGGGCGATGTACCGCAGCTCAGAGTCGAGGACAGGGGCAGCGTGCGCTGGCTCGTCGCCGATAATCCCAGGCGCCTCAATGCCTTCACGACGGCGATGTGGTCGGACGTGCCGCGCCTGATCGCCGAAGCCGAGCAGGACCCCGATGTGCGGGTCGTGGTGCTGGCGGGTGCCGGCGACAAGGCGTTCTCTGCCGGTGCGGACATTTCCGAGTTCGAGACGACGCGCACGGCCGAGAAGTCGGCCGAGTACGACAAGCTGAACAACGAAGCGTTCGAGGCCGTGGCGCGCTCAGCCAAGCCGACCATCGCGGCGATCCAGGGATATTGCATGGGCGGCGGCCTCGAGCTCGCCATCTGCTGCGACCTGCGGCTGGCGTCGGAAACGTCCCAGTTCTCCGTTCCCGCGGCGAAGCTCGGCATCGGGTACAACCCCCGCTGGATCAGGCCGATGCTGGCCGTCGTCAGTCCCGCCAGGGCGCGCGAGCTGCTTTACACGGGCCGCCGCTTCAACGCCCAGGAAGCGCTCGCGATGGGCCTCGTCAACAGCGTCCACCCGGCGGGCGAGATCGAAGCGGCCGTGACCCAGCTCGCCGACGAGATCGCTGCCAACGCCCCCCTTTCCGTGCTCGCAGCCAAGCGATCGATCGACGAAATGGTCGGCAATCCGGAGAACCCCGACATTGCAGCGCTCGACCGGCTGGTGAACGCCTGCTTCGCCAGTGAGGACTACATCGAGGGCCGCCGCGCGTTCATGCAGAAGCGGAAGCCCGTGTTCCGCGGCCGCTGAGACCGTTGCGCCAGAAAGCCACCAGAAGTTGCTGTTTTGCACGGTGGCAGCGCAGGACGGGCAGCGATTCAGACAATATTAACCAGGGCGTCACGATAGTGAGCGGCAGTGACGCCAAGCTCGAGGTTCAATCACCAGGGTCGATACATGCTTCCGCGGCGGGCGAAAATAGTGCTCTGCGCCTGCGTTGCAGCGTGTGCCGGCGTTTGGTGGAACGTGATGTATCTGCAGCAAAGCACGCGCGCAGATATTCTCGCCCGCACGCAGCGGCTCGGCGAAGCCGGAGCCCGCAGCAACGCCTTACCGCTGCCGACAGCGCGCTCCGAGGCACCGGCCGCACCGAGCCGCGAGGCGTCAGGCCCCAGCATCGATGCAGACGTCGTGCGTGCGGTGCAGCGGGAGCTTGCGCACCGCGGCTACAATCCGGGACCTGCGGACGGGCTCATTCATCCCATCACCCGCGCAGCCGTGATGGCCTATGAGCACGACCACGGCCTACACCTCACGGGCGAGCCCTCCGAGGAGCTGCTGAAGTCGATCCTGTTCGGTCTTCCCGGGGGCAGCAATGGCGCTCGAGGTGGCAATCCCTCTCCGCAGGTGCAGGAGATCGTCCGCTCGGTCCAGCAATCGCTCGCCGCGCTCGGCTACAAGATCTCGAAGATCGACGGGCAGCTCGGGGACGAGACGACCCGCGCCATCCGGGCGTTCGAAGCCCAGCACCGTCTGCCATCGACCGGGCGGATTTCCGGGGCGCTACTGCAAGAGCTCGACAAAGCGGCCGTGCGGCAGCAGCGGCGCGCCTCGTCCAACTGAGCCGCTATGCTCTGCCGCGGGTTGCGCGTCTCCGGCGCAGCCTCTAACTCTCCGGGATGCGCCTCAAAGCCGAAATCTGGATCAAAGCCTACCTAAGGAGCTGCTCGGCCGCAGGTGTCTCGGCCGTCGTCGTGCGACACGGCGACGACGATGCCGGCGCGATCTTCATCAAGATCAACCGCCTGGACGGCACGGCGCGGCTGTTCGGCCCCGCCCCGGCCGGCTTCGATACCGGCCAGTTCGAGCGCCAGTGGGTGGCCCACCTCGATGGCCCGCAGACGAGCGAAGCCGATATCGACGCGTATCTCACCCGCCAGCTCGAGTTCGACAGTGACATCTGGATCCTGGAGCTCGAGGACCGGCAGGGGCGCCATTTCCTGGAGCCTTGGATGGCCCGGCAGGAGCCCAGCGAAGACCCCTGGAGCCGGTCCAGGTGACTCTGCCGTGTCACACCGGCCCGTTAGTCACTGCCGATTAAACCTCCCTTAATCAGATTCGTGTGGTCTCGACCCAACGCAACTCTTGATTGCATTTTTAGGTGCACGCCCTCAATGCGGGCATGCACTGCCGGACGGGACCAATGGCGACCATCATCGACTTCAACGCCGGGAAACCGGCGCGCTCCGCACCTCCCGCGGCCGAAGGCGCGACGGCTGAAATCGTGATCTTCCCGGGAATCCGCTACGAGCGGCATGACGAGCCGAAAGCGAAGGCGGCGTCCCCGAGGCGCGGCAGACGCAGCAAGCCAGACAGCACGCGCCATCCGGACTGAAGGGGCATCACTCCGCCGAAACGCGTGCCTTCTCGCGCCCACAGCTCGCGCGGGCCAGCGTTTCTGCGATCTCAGCCCGGTAACTCTCCCCTTTGATCGGTGCCCGGAGCATCAGGAGCCCGGTCGTCTCAGGGACCTGAATGTAGGTCGGCGCGGGTCCGCCTCCCGTCGGCCGATCGAGCCCCACCAGCGCGTCGCCACCGGCGGGGACCAGGAGCGCGTCGACCGTCGTCGTTCGCTGGTCACGGCCCGGCAGGACATAGAAGTTGTCGCCGTCGGGCGTGTAGAGCGCCAGGGTCCAGCCGCTGCTCGGCAGAACGACACGCGCCCTGACCCCGCCGCCGCTGAGGTCATAGTTGCAGATCGCAAGTTGCATGTCCGGCTGCTGATACGGCAGGAGCTGGGACTGCGGCCCGGTCTGCGGCAGCACGACGAGCTGGTTCACCGGCAGGTGCTCGGCGACGCGGTCGAACGCGCGCGGCTGCACGAGCACGGGCGTCGCGAAGGTCGCGACGATGTTCACGATCCCTGCCGCAACGATCCCGCAGAGAATCGCCTGCCCCAACCCGCCGCTGAGCCAACCGCGCGTCATCGGCACGCCACCCTCTGGATATCCGGCAATCCCGCGGTGCTCTCGGCGGACTCGAGCAGCGTCAGCACCAAGGTGATCCGCCCGGCGCCGCCCGTCGGCAGCCAATTGCCGGGACGCGCATCGCGGGCCAGCGTGACGACGAAGCTGCCATCCGCGCTACGGGCGATGGTGCTCGAGTTAAAGGCGTAACGATCGGCGGGATTGGGTATCAGATGACCGTTGTCATCGTAGACCGCGATCGTCCACCAGCCATCCTCGAGCCCCTGGCCCACGACGGCATAATCGCAGCTCGAATGCAGCCGCTGACCGGTACTGTCCGTCCGCGCCTCGAATGTCCGGGCGATGTTGCCGCTGAGCGGCAGGCTGCCGTGGCGGGCGGCGCGGGCGCGCGTGTAGGGATCGGCATCAGGCGTTGCGGCGGCGGTCCAGGAGACCCATGGCCCCGACCAGACGGTGGTGAGCCGGGTGCCAACCTCGATCATGTACCAGCTTGTGCCGATGCCCCCGATGAGCGCGATGCCGATGAACAGCGCCAGGTTGCCGATCAGCCCCAACGCCGAGCTGAAGCCTCTCCTGAGCCGCCCCGAGCGGACGGGCGCCTGCGTGACACTTACCACCACGATCAGGGCCGTCCCCTGCTAGGTTGCACTGCGAGGTTGCCGGCATCGGCGCGCCGGTCGACGGGTCCCGGTCCCGGCGCAGCCCTCGCTGGCTGCTGACCCTTGCCGTCGCCCTCATCGGTCGTCCCGCTGGCGCTGCGCACGGACTGAACGATACGTTTGAGGGCCTCGCGCGTCTGGTCCGACATCAGGGATTGGCTGCGCGAACCAGCGCCAGCCTGGGCGGTCGCGGTGCTGTCGGTGCGGCGCAGCGCAGCGAGGCGCTGCTGCTCGGCCACCTGAACCGGATGCGGTGCGAGCCCGGGGATGGTCGGAATGTTCATATCCGTGTGCGCGACGGACATGAACGAATGCCAGACGGGAGCCGCCATCTGGCCACCCGTGGTGCCGCCGGACATGGGACGGTTGTCGTCATTGCCGAGCCAGACCACGCCGACATACTTGCCGGTGAACCCGACGAACCAGACGTCCTTGGGCCCGGTGCTCGTCCCGGTCTTGCCGGCGACATTGGTGAAATCGAGCTGCGCCCGTGTGCCCGTACCCTGGGTGATCACCTTGTTGAGCATCTGGTTCATCTGCTCGGCGACCTCGGGCGCGACGATCTGCTGAGCCGGTGGCTCATCCCGCTCGCGGCTGTAGAGCAGCTCACCGTTCGCCGTGAAAATCTCCACAACTCCGTAGGGCCGCGCGGAACGGCCGCCGTTCGCGAAGGTGGCGATGCCGCCGGCGTGCTCGATCGGCGTGATGCCGTAGTCGCCGAGTGCCATCGAGCAGGTCTTACGGATGCCCGTGACGCCGACCCGCTGGGTCAGCTCGATCACTTTCTCGCGACCGACCGCGAACGAAAGCTCCGCAGCCGTCGTGTTGAGGGACTTGGCCAGAGCCATCCAGAGCGGCAGGCGCCCACCGCTGCCATGGCCGCCATTGTAGTTCTGGGGACTCCAGTTGCCGCACGACCGGGACGCGTCGCGGACCATTGTGTCCGGCTTGTAGCCGTTCTCAAGCGCTGCCGCGTACACGTAGACCTTGAACGACGAGCCCGGCTGGCGCCGCGCTTTGGTCGCTCGATTGAACTGGCTCTCGCCATAGTCCGGGCCGCCGACCAGGGCGCGGACGGCGCCATCCGTCTCCATGGCCACCAGCGCACCGGAATCAGCCCTGATGCTCCGCCCCCGCTGCCGCAGTGCCGACCCGAGCGCCTCGTCGGCCGCGCGTTGCAGCGACAGGTCGATCGTGGTCCGTGCCGTCAGGTTGAAGTGGCCCATGCCTTCCATCAGGCGCTGGACCTCCTCGAAAGCGTAATCGAGGAACCAGTCGGGGCTCTCGTTCTGTCGCCGCTCGACGATCCGGGCGGGATGAAGCCGCGCATCGAGCACCTGGCCGGAGGTGTAGAAGCCGGCCTCCACTAGGTTGCTGAGCACGACGCTGGTGCGTGCTCTGGATGCCGCAAGATCGACGTGTGGCGCGTACTTGGTCGGCGCCTTGTAGAGCCCCGCCAGCATCGCCGCCTCGGCGAGGTTCACGTCGCGGATCGACTTGCCGAAGTAGAACTGGGCCGCTGCCTCGACACCGAAGGCGCCGCCGCCCATATAGGAGCGGTCGAGGTACAGCTTGAGGATTTCGCGCTTGGTCAGCCTGGACTCGAGCCAGAGCGCCAGGAACGCCTCCTTGATCTTCCGCTGCATCGACCGCTCGGAAGACAGGAAGAGGTTCTTGGCAAGCTGCTGGGTGAGCGATGAGCCGCCCTGGACCACATCGTTGGCGCGCAGGTTCTCGACCAGCGCGCGCGCCGTGCCCAGGACATCGACGCCGAAGTGCTCGAAGAACCGGCGATCCTCGGTGGCGAGTGTCGCTTTGATCACATGATCTGGGATTTCCTCGAGCGGGACGGCGTCATCCAGATTGATGCCCCGCTTGCCGATCTCGTTGCCGCTGGCGTCGAGGAATTTGACCGCATACTTGCCCGTCGTCAGCCAGCGCCCCTCCTCCACCTCCAGGAAGGCCGGCAGCGCCAAGCCGTAGAGCAAGACGAGGCCGCCAGCGGCCATTGACAGCCCCTCGGACGCGCCCTCGTTCAGCAGTCGCTTCCATCCGGTGAGCCGGAAGCCCGCGAAAAAGCTGGATGCCGCGTCATAGCTGTCCTTGATCCGCGCCCAGGCATCCGCCAGAGTGGAATCGATCCAGGCATCCAAGCCGAGCCAGTCGATGAGCCGGTTACGGCCGCGCTGTTTAGAAAACCAGTCGTTCACGAGAATGCCCTGTATTCCATCGCGACTGAGAGGGGCCATCCAGCTCGGCGATCGTGGCCATATTACCATCGGGCGACGGTCGAACGCGAGAGGCGCGAGTGACTAACGCAGAACTACCTTTCTGGAAGCAGAAAACCCTCGAGGAGATGACCGACGCCGAATGGGAGTCGCTCTGCGATGGATGCGCGCGGTGCTGCCTGCTGAAGCTCGAGGATGAGGACACGGGCGAGATCTATCGCACGCGCCTCGCATGCCGCCTGCTCGACCTCGGAACCTGCCGCTGCTCCCATTATGTCGACCGCCAGAAGCATGTGCCGGATTGCGTCTCCATCACACCGGAGAAGGCGCGGACGCTCCCCTGGCTGCCCGAAACCTGCGCCTACCGGGTGATCGCCGAGGGCGGCGACCTGGCGTGGTGGCATCCGCTCGTCTCCGGCGACCCGGACACCGTCCATCAGGCAGGCATTTCGGCCCGCGGCTGGGTGACGAGCGAGGAGCGGGCGAGCGAAGACACGATGCATCGCTACATTATTAAAGACTGGGGCCGGGCCCGCCGGCGCGCACGCGCACGGGCAAAGGCATGAAGCGGCGCTACCCGTCGCAGCGGCATGTGTGCCGGCGCACCGCCGGGCTCTTGACGGGCAAGCGCATGCCGTCGCATAGCGGTTGCCAGCAGGCTGGCGCAGCGCATTAGTTGAAGCGGATTTCCATGCATCATTTCAGCTATCGCGGCGGGATCCTTCACGCCGAGGACGTCAGCCTGGAGCGGATCGCAGACGAGGTCGGCACCCCTTTCTATTGCTACTCGACCGCCACACTCGAGCGGCACTACGAGGTGCTGACGCAAGCGTTCACGGGGACGGACCACCTCATCTGCTTCGCCGTCAAGGCGAACTCGAACCAAGCCGTCCTGCGGACTATGGCCCGGCTCGGCGCCGGCATGGACGTCGTATCCGAGGGCGAGCTGCGCCGGGCGCGGGCGGCGGGCGTGCCAGCGAGCAAGATCATCTTCGCCGGCGTCGGCAAGACCCGGGACGAGATGGCCTATGCCGTGCGCGAGGGCGTCCTCGGCTTCAACGTCGAAAGCGAGCCGGAGCTCGAAGCCCTGAGCGAGGTCGCCGCGAGCCTGGACAGGACGGCCCGCATCGCGATCCGGGTAAATCCGGACGTCGACGCCAGGACGCACGCCAAGATCTCGACGGGCAAGTCCGAGAACAAGTTCGGCATCCCGTTCCTCGACGCGCCACGCCTCTACGCCAAGGCCGCCCGTCTGCCCGGCATCAGGATTTCGGGCATTCATATGCACATCGGCAGCCAGATCACCGATCTGGCGCCGTTCCGTGACGCCTTCCGGCTGATGCGCGAATTGGCCCTCGAGCTCCGCCGCGCCGGACACGAGCTGGAGCACCTCGATCTCGGCGGCGGTCTCGGCGTGCCCTATCGCGGCTCCAACGATGTGCCCCCGCATCCCGACGAGTACGCCGCGGTCGTCAAGGCGGCGGTCGGCGACCTCGACCTCAAGCTCATCCTCGAGCCCGGCCGCATGATCTCCGGCAATGCCGGCGTGCTCGTCTCGCGCGTTATTTTCACCAAGCACGGCGCGGGAAAGACCTTTACCATCGTCGACGCGGCCATGAACGATCTGATCCGCCCGACGCTCTACGAGGCCTATCACGACATCTGGCCGGTGCGAGAGTCGAAGCGGGAGCTCGAGTTGCGGGCCCAGGATATCGTCGGCCCCGTATGCGAGACGGGCGACTATCTGGCCGTTGGCCGCAAGCTGCCACCGCTCGAATCCGGCGACCTCATCGCGGTGATGACGGCTGGCGCCTATGGCGCTGTGATGTCGTCGACGTACAATACCCGCCTGCTCGTTCCGGAGGTCCTCGTCCGAGGCGGCGAGTATGCCGTCGTGCGCCCGCGGCCGACGTATGATGACCTGATCAACCTCGACCGGCTTCCGGCCTGGCTCACCGAGCCGTGAACGGCTGCTGCCCTCTTGCAGCCGTTTTTTGCCCTCCACGATGCAACCGGCGCGTGATCCCCGGGTTAGGGGCAGATGCACCGCGCATTCTCCAATGCACGCGGACGATGTCGTGCTAGGCTATGGGCATGTTCAGGAAGCAGACGATTTCCAGCGAGACCCGTGTTTTCGAGCGCAAGGTAAGCCTCAGCCGGCTGGCTCTGCTGTTCGAGAGGCTCTGGCCGCGTGTGTGGCTGGTGATCGCCGTTGTTGGCGTTTTCGTGCTGGCCTCGTTCGCCGGACTTTGGCTTTGGCTACCACCGGTTGCACACAAAATCGTGCTCGGGGCCTTCGCCCTCGCCCTGATCGCCGCGCTGGTGGTGGCCTGCCGCGTCCGCTGGCCGACACGGGACGAGGCGCTGCGCCGCATGGAGCGCCGGTCGGGAATTTCGCATCGGCCGGCCTCCTCTTATGAGGACACGGTCACCGGCACCGGTCCGGTCACCGAGCGCATCTGGCAGGCGCACAGGGCCCGTCTCGCCGCCCTCATCGCAAAGTTGCAGGTCGGCACACCTGAGCCGCGCACCGACCGCAGCGATCCCTTCGCGCTCCGCGCCCTCCTCGTGCTGGGGGTCGTGCTGCTGATGGGGCTGGTCGGCGACAGTGCGAAAGACAGGCTTCTCGCCGCATTCCGCTTCACCCCGGACGCACACCTGAGCAATGCCCGGCTCGACGCGTGGGTGACGCCACCCGCCTACACCGGCAAGCCACCGATCCTGCTCGTCGACGGCGGCAACGGCGCATTCAAGCCTGCGCATGCCGATGGACCGATCCAAGTGCCGGACAAGAGCCTTGTCATTATCCGGGCGAGCGGTGCCGGCCAGCTGTCGCTCGATGTCGCCAATGCCGGCAGCACCAGCACCACGGTCGAAGGCCCGGTGCCGAAGGCCGCGGGTGACGTTTCGGAGGTCCGCACGGAGCTGCGCAACTCGGGAACGGTCCGCGTCCATGGCGGCGGATCGGAGATCGCGCGCTGGCAATTCCAGGTGATTCCCGATCTCGCCCCACGGATCGTGCTGACCAAAGAGCCGGAGGTGACGATCCGCGGCGGCATGAAGCTCTTCTACAAGGTCGAGGACGATTACGGCGTCGCCTCCGCCGAAGCGCGTTTCGCCCGTCCGCCGACCGATGCCGGCGATCCGCGCACGAGCTGGGCACGGGCCGACATCCTGAAGGGGCCTCGGCCGCCACTCGAGCGGCCACCGCTCCTTAACCTGCGGCTGCCGCGAAACAATGCCAAGGAAACGGAAACGTCGAGCTTACACCAGCTCGGCGCGCACCCGTGGTCGGGCATGAAAGTGCGCATGACCCTCCAGGCCAAGGATCATGCCGGCAACATCGGCAAGAGCCAGCCGATCGAAGTGATCCTGCCGCAGCGCCGGTTCACGAAGCCGCTGGCGCGCGCCGTGATCGAGCAGCGCCGCAAGCTCGTGGAGGATCCGCGCTACCGGCCGCTCGTCATCAGCGCACTCGATGCGCTCACGCTGGAGCCTGAAGGCTTCATCACAGACACCAACGTCTATCTCGGGCTGCGCTCGGCCCAACACAGATTGGTGAACGACACCTCGCGCACCGGTATGCGCAGCGTCGTCGAGCAGCTCTGGCACGTGGCGCTCAGGATCGAGGACGGCGGTGGCCTGACGGATGCCGAACGGCGGCTCAGGGACATCCAGGATCAGCTGTCCAAGGCTCTCGAGGAAGGTGCCTCCGACGAGGAGATCGCCCGGCTGATGCAGGAGCTGAGGCAGGCGATGGCCGAGTTCATGCAGCAGCTCGCTCGCCAGGCCGAGGGGCAGCAGATGCAGATGCCCGACGGTTTCAATCCAAACCAGGTCATGCGCCCCGAGGACCTGCAGCGCATGCTGGATCAGCTCGAGAACATGGCGCGCCAGGGCTCACGCGAGATGGCGCAGCAAATGCTGGAGCAGCTCCGGGAGATGATGGAATCCCTGCAGGCCGGGCGCATGATGGGCCAGCAGGGGCAGCAGGGCCAACAAATGATGCAGATGATGGACCAGATGGGGGACATCGTCGGCAAGCAGCAGCGCCTTTACGACGACACCTTCGGCGAGCAGCGCCGTCAGGGCGAGCAAGGCCAGCAGGGCCAGCAGGGTCAGCGGGGCCAGCGCGGTCAACAGGGCCAAGGCCAGCAAGGCCAGCGCGGCCGCCAAGGCCAGGGCCAGCAGGGTCAGGGCCAGCAAGGTCAGCAGGGTCAACAAGGCCAGGGTTTTGGCCAGGGCGAGCTCAGCGACAGGCAGGGCCAGTTGCGCGACCAGCTCGGCCGGCTGCGGGAAGGCATGAACCAGTTCGGCATGCGAGCGCCGAGCCAGCTCGATGGCGCCGAGCAGTCAATGGAAGGCGCCCGCCGCGCGCTCGAGGAAGGCGATCTGGACACCGCGACGCGCGAGCAGTCACGGGCGCTCGAGCAGCTGCGTCAGGGTGCCCAGTCCATGGCCGAGCAGATGCTGCGGCAGATGCCGTCCCGCTTCGGGCAAGGTCCCGCCGGCGATGCGCCGCGCGATCCGCTGGGCCGCCCGCAGCGCTCGGAAGGACCCGACCTCGGCACGTCCGTGAAGGTCCCGGATGAAATCGATATCCAGCGGCCGCGCGAGATCCTGGAAGAACTCCGCCGCCGCCTCGGCGAATCGACACGGCCGCTGCTCGAGCTGGACTACATCGAGCGTCTTCTGCGGCGGTTCTGATCCGGCGCACCCGTTGGTGGCTGCGCCTCGGTTTGAGGCGCACCCACACAGCCAAAAATTGCCCCCTCGTGCGGCCGCGCTGGCGGTTCTGAGACGATTTCGACTGGCGCCCTTTCCCGGATTTTCGCGCCCCTGCGCATCCGTACTGAGACAAAGACTTGCAGTACGATCGTGATAGCGCTTACATCGTATTTGAAACGATAAGTCGATCTGGCCAATCGTATCGATCGAGGCCGGGCAGTGGGGACGGAGTATGGACATTCAGGATCTGCGGATCTTCGCGCGCGTCGCCGCAGTGCAGAACCTTTCGTCCGTGGGAACAGAGCTCGGCCTGACGCCGGGAACCATCTCGAAAAGAATCCAGGCCCTGGAAAGCGAGTTGCGGGTACGGCTGTTCGACCGAACGACCCGCTCGATCCGGATCACCGAGGAAGGCGCGACGTTCCTCAGCTATGTCGAGCGAATCCTGATCGAGCTGGAGAGTGCGCGGTCCTCAGTCGGCGACAACGCCAGCCGCCCCAAGGGCAAACTGAAGATTTCCGCCCCAGCGAGCTTCGGCCGCCTCTTCGTCGCGCCCGCCATCAGCGCCTTCATGCGCGCCTATCCGGACATCGACGTCCACATCGACCTGTCCGATCGCGTCGTCAATCTCCAGGAGGAAGGCTACGACGTCGCCATCAGGACGGGCGCGCTGACCGACTCCGTTCTCATCGCCAAGCGTCTGTGCACGGATCGCAAGATCGTCGTCGCCTCGCCGGCCTACCTCGACGCCCACGGGATACCGGGAACACCCGCCAGTCTTTGCGAGCACAACTGCTTCGTGCTCGGCGACGCCTGGCAGTGGACATTCAGCCGGGGCCATGACGAATTCCCGATCCGGGTGAATGGGCGGCTGCGCTCCAACAACGACGAAATACTCCGTCATGCGGCGCTTGAAGGCCATGGCCTGTTCCAAACCTCCGAGCTACGCGTCCGGGAGGAGCTCGCTTCGGGCCAACTCGTGCGGGTTCTGGAAGACTACGAGCTGGGGAGCAATTCTGCCGTGTGGGCGGTCTACCCGAGCGCCAAGCACGTTCTGCCGAAGCTCCGGGTCCTCCTCGATTTCCTGGCGGCCTGGTTCCGCGACATCGGCACCGAGCGCCCGCGCCCGGTGAGGGCGAGCGGGGCGCGCGGCTTCGAGGTCGGGACGCCGCTGCCCAAGGCCGCCCACGGCGGGCACTCACCCGCAAGGCCGACCGTCGCGGTTACCGAACGCCCGACGACTTGAGGCGGCTCCATGCCTTGAGCCGCTGAGCGGCTTCGGCCATCTCCGCGGTGGTCCCGGCATAAGAAAAGCGCAGGAAGCGGTGCCCCCGCGCCTCGTCGAAATCGACGCCCGGCGTCGCCGCGATGCCCGTCTCCTCGAGCAGCAGCTTCGAGAACGCGAGGCTGTCATCGGTGAAGCGGCTGACATCGGCATAGAGATAGAAAGCGCCATCGGCCGGCACGATGCGGTCCAATCCAGCTTTCGGCAGCTCGGCCAGCAGCAGGTCGCGATTGGCGGCATAGACGCGCTTGTTGGCCTCGAGCTCCGGGATGCCGTCGAACGCTCCCAGCGCCGCGACCTGCGAAACCGTTGGAGGCGCGATGTAGAGGTTCTGCGCCAGCCGCTCGACCGTGCGCACGAGCTCCTCGGGAACGACCATCCAGCCCACGCGCCAGCCGGTCATCGAGAAATACTTCGAGAAGCTGTTGATGACGACCACGCCGTCAGAGTGCTTCAGCGCCGTCTCGGTCGGAACGCCGTAGGTGAGCCCGTGGTAGATCTCATCGGAGATGAACCAGACGCCGCGCCGGCGGCACACGGCCAGGATGTCCCGCAGGCGCTCCGGCTCGAGCATGGTGCCGGTCGGATTGGCGGGGCTCGCGATCAGCACGCCGGCAATTCCGTCGCGCTCGCTGGCCTGATCGATCTGATCGGCCGTCGGCATCCAGCGCGATGCCTCGTCGGTTTCGAGCATGACCGACTGCTGGCCGAGTGCCGTCAGGATGTGGCGGTAGCAGGGATAGCCGGGCGAGGGCAGCGCCACACGCTGGCCGGCATCGAACAGAGCGAGGAAGGTCAGGACGAAAGCAGCCGATGAGCCATTCGTCACCACCACCCGCTCGGGCGAGAGGTCGACGCCGTACCAGTCCTTGTAGTGCCGCGCGATCCTCTCCCGCAGAGCCGGCATTCCGAGCGCGAGCGTGTAGCCCAGCTTCTCGCTCGCCATGGCGCGCTCCACGGCTTCGCGCGCCGCGGCGGGAGCCGGCGTGCCGGGCTGCCCGACCTCCATGTGAATGACGCGCTCACCCGCCCGCTCGCGCGCCGCGGCAGCCTGCATCACGTCCATGACGATGAACGAGGCGATCGAGCTGCGCTCGGACGGTGGCCTTGGCATGGCGCCGGTCGTGCTGCGATCCCAACTCTTCGTCATCGTCTATCTCTCTCCGGTCCGTAGGCGATTGCGCCTTGCTACCGCCGCATTGCGGCGATGAAACCCCAGATGGACAGTCCGCTCCAGGCGCCACTTGCGCGCAGTTCAGCCAAGGGGCTTATAGTGGCAGGCGGGATGGTACACCAGCCCGGGCCTGGTGTGCCGGCGAGACTGCCGGGCTCCAGTCCACGCAAGGCTAAGGGGCGAAACTGAAGCGCCACTCCGGGGAACGAGCGAGAGCTTCAAGGAATGCTGCAGAGCGGAAAGATCGGACAGGCGGCCCGCGCGAGGCTCGGCCTGATGGCGGCGGTCATGGTCGCGGTGCTGGCGCTGAGCACTGCCGTGCGGCCGGCGGCGGCGCAAGGAATACCGCTCATCCGCGATACCGAGATCGAGAATCTGCTCAACGACTATGCCCGCCCGATCTTCAGGGCGGCCGGTCTCAGTGACGGGCGCGTCGCCGTCCGCATCGTGCGCAGCGAGATGTTCAACGCGTTCGTGCTCGATGGCCGGAACGTGTTCATCCACACGGGCGCGCTGATGCAGGCCGACACGCCGAACCAGGTGATCGGGGTCATCGCCCACGAGGCGGGACACATCGCGGGCGGGCACATGGCGGCGCTACGGGCGCGAATCGCACGCGACCAGACCAAGGCACTCCTCATCCGCATGCTGGGCCTCGGCGTCGCCATTGCGACCGGAGCCGGTGAAGCGGTTTTCGCCGGTGAAGAGCTGATCATGCGGTCGCTGCTCGCCGAGCGGCGCTCACAAGAAGGCGCCGCCGACCAGGCGGGCCTGCGCTACCTCAACGCGACGCGGCAGTCCGGCCGAGGCATGCTGGAGACTTTCGAGCGATTTGCCCAGCAGGAGTACATTTCCGACAACCACAAGGACCCGTTCGTGCGCAGCCACCCGGTCGCAACGGACCGGCTCGGCCAACTGCGGGAACTGGTTGAGCGCAGCCCGCATTACGGGGCGAAGGATTCGCCGCAACTCCAGCTGCGCCATGACATGATGCGGGCAAAGCTGGCGGGCTACCTGGAGCGGCCGCAAGTGGTGTTCAACCGCTACCCGAACTCCGATGTTTCCCTACCCGCACGCTATGCGCGCGCGATCGCGCGGTTCATGCAGGGCGGCCAGAACGCGCTACCGGCGGCACTGGCCGATGTGGATGCCCTCATCCGGGAGCGGCCCGACAATCCCTACTTCTACGAGCTCAAGGGCGACTTCCTCACCCGCTCCGGCAAGAACGCCGAGGCCATCGCGCCGCTGCGCCAGGCCCTCAAGCTGAGCGACAACGCCAACCTCATCCGCGTGCAGCTCGCCTCGGCACTGCTGGGCTCGAACAATTCCGCAGTGGTGAACGAAGCGGCGGACCTTCTGCGTAAATCGCTGGTCGAGGATCAGAACTCCCGTGCCTATCGCACCCTCGCCGACGCCTACTACCGGCAGGGCAAGCAGGCCGACGCCGACGCTGCGATCGCGCAGGCCTCGTTCCTGGAGGGCAACCTGCAGCAGGCGCAGAACTTCGCAAAGCGCGCCCAGCGCGCCTTGCGCCAGGGCTCGCCGGCCTGGCTCAAGATGGACGACATCATCAGCTATAAACCCGATACCAATCTCTAGACGGTAGCATCCCTGCACCACCCGGATGCCCCAAACAGCAAGGAAACCGTTCACATGACCGCCAACAGGTTGTTCAAGGTCATCGACGCCTCGCCTTTGAAAAAGGGCGCAGTTGCCGCTGCCGCGCTGCTGGCGCTCGGCGTTGTCGCGGCGGGCGTCAGCGCGCCCGCGACGTCGACCAACGCCCAGACGGCCGCGTTCACGGCTGACCAGACGCAGGCCATCGAGCAGATCGTTAAAGATTACCTGCTGAAGAACCCCGAAATTCTGGTCGAGGTCAGCAAGGAGCTGGAGAAACGGCAGAACTTGGCCCAGGCGGCCGAGCAAAGGCGGTTGATCGTCGAGAACCGCGGGCAGATCTTTGCCTCGTCGACGGACTTCGTCCTCGGCAATCCCAAGGGCGACATCACCGTCGTCGAGTTCTTCGACTACAACTGCGGCTGGTGCAAGCGCGCCGTGGACGAGCTGACCAAGCTCGCCGACGCCGACCCCAACGTGAAGATCATCCTCAAGGAGTTCCCGATTTTCGGTGAGAACTCCGTCCTGGCAGCCAAGGCGGCCATGGCCTCCATCAAGCAGGGCAAGTACTGGGACTTCCACCGCGCCCTGATGAAGGAGCGTCAGGTGACCAAGGACAACATCTTCCCGATCGCGGAGAAGGTCGGCATCGACGTCGCGAAGCTCAAGGCCGACATGGCCAACTCGGAGTACGATTCCGCGATCAAAACCACGTCTGAGTTTGCCCAGGCACTCGGCATCGAGGGAACGCCGGGCTTTATCGTCGATGCCAAGGTGAATGTCGGCTATCTGCCGGCGGACGGCCTGAAGCAGCTCATCGGCGAGGCGCGGAAGGCCGGCTGCCAGGTCTGCTGAGGCGTCAGAGGTTGTAAGTCAACAGCAATATTTGCCGCGCGCTTTCGCCATAGCCGGAAAGCTGATAAACGGGCCGCAGCCACTCCGGGTGCGGCCCGCTCGTCGGTCCCGCGCCCAGCATAGCTAACAAACATTGACAGAGGCCCAATGGCGAAGCCTGTCTACGTTCTCAACGGCCCTAATCTGAACATGCTCGGCCTGCGTGAGCCATCGATCTACGGGGCCGAAACGCTGGACGACGTCCGTCGGCGCACCGAGGCGCGGGCTAAGACGCTCGGGCTCGAGGTGGACTTTCGCCAGTCGAACTTCGAAGGCGAGCTCGTCACCTGGATCCAGCAGGCACGTGATGCGGCGAGCGGCATCATTCTCAACGCCGGTGCTTACACGCATACTTCGGTGGCGTTGCTGGATGCGATCAGTGCGTCTGAGCTCCCGGCCATCGAGGTGCATCTGTCGAACGTCTTTCGGCGGGAAGGCTTCCGGCACCACTCCTATATCTCGCTCGGCGCGCGCGGGGTGATCTGCGGGTTCGGGCCGAAGGTCTACGAGCTCGCCCTCGAGGCGATGGCGGAAATCGTGGCCGAAAAACCGGCCGCCCGAGCCTGAACGGGACCTGATATCGAGCTGGAACGAAAAACGGTGGCGGAAGCAACGAGCATGGGTAAAGAACAACGAGACCGCGGCGGCCCCGAGCAGCAGATGATCCGCGATCTCGCGGCGCTGCTCCAGGAGACTGGGCTGAGCGAGATCGAAATCGAGATGGAGAAGGCCGGCCTCAAGATCCGGGTCGCGCGCGCTCTCACCATGACGGCCGTCGTGCCGCAGCAGGCCCCAGCGGCCGCGCTGGCCCCGGCTGCAGCCGCCGGTCAGCCTGCGCCAGCAGCCTCGGCGGGGGTCGATCCCGCATCGCACCCCGGCTGTGTGAAATCGCCCATGGTCGGGACCGCCTACCGGGCGCCGGAGCCGGGTGCGGCGCCGTTCATCGAGATCGGCTCGCGCGTGGCGCAGGGCCAGACCCTGATGATCATCGAGGCTATGAAGACCATGAACCACATCCCCGCACCGCGCGCGGGGACCGTCACCCACATCTTCGTCGAGAACGGGCAGCCCGTGGAGTTCGGCGAACCTCTTGTCATCATCGAATAGGGGCGAGTGGCGAATAGGAGTAAATAGCGTTCTCGTCTGCTCGCTATTCGCTACTCCCGAGTTGCTCGAAAGATATGTTCGACAAGGTCCTGATTGCGAACCGTGGTGAGATTGCGCTGCGTATCCAGCGCGCCTGCAAGGAGCTGGGCATCGCCACGGTGGCTGTGCACTCGACGGCGGACGCGGACGCAATGCACGTGCGCCTCGCCGACGAAAGCGTCTGCATAGGCCCGCCTCCGGCCTCGGAGAGCTATCTCAACATCCCGCGCCTGCTCGCCGCCTGCGAGATCACCGGCGCCGACGCCATTCATCCCGGCTACGGTTTTCTGTCCGAGAACGCGCGCTTCGCCGAGATTCTCGAGGAGCACGACATCACGTTCATCGGGCCGACGTCCGAGCACATCCGGATCATGGGCGACAAGATCGAGGCCAAGGAAACGGCCCGTCGCCTGGGTATCCCGGTCGTTCCAGGCTCGGATGGCGCCGTGACCAGCGAAGCCGAGGCGATCAGGGTCGCCAAGGACATGGGCTTCCCGGTGCTGATCAAGGCCGCAGCCGGCGGTGGTGGTCGCGGCATGAAGGTGGCCCGGTCGATCGACGACCTGCAGATGGCGCTGACGACCGCCCGCACGGAAGCCAAGGCGGCGTTCGGCGACGACAGCGTCTATATCGAGAAGTACCTTACCAAGCCGCGCCATATCGAGATCCAGGTGTTCGGCGACGGCAAGGGCAACGCCATCCACCTCGGTGAGCGCGACTGCTCGCTGCAGCGCCGCCACCAGAAGGTGCTGGAAGAGGCGCCATCGCCGTCGCTCAACGCGGAGGCGCGCAGCCGGATCGGCGAGACCGTCGCGGCCGCCATGCGCAAGCTCAAGTACCGCGGCGCCGGCACGGTTGAGTTCCTTTACGAGGACGGCGAGTTCTACTTCATCGAGATGAACACCCGCCTGCAGGTGGAGCACCCGGTGACCGAGATGATCACCGGCCTCGATCTCGTCATCGAGCAGATCCGCATCGCCGCCGGCGCGCCGCTCAGCCTGACACAGGATCAGGTGAAGTTCTCGGGCCACGCCATCGAATGCCGGATCAATGCGGAGAACCCGAAGACCTTCCGGCCTTCACCCGGCAACATCACCTACTGGCATCCGCCCGGTGGCCTCGGCGTCAGGGTCGACAGCGGCGTTTACCAGGGATATCGCGTTCCGCCGCACTACGACAGCCTGATCGGCAAGCTGATCGTCCATGGCAAGGACCGTAACGAGTGCCTGATGCGGCTCCGGCGCTGCCTGTCGGAGTTCGTGATCGACGGCATCGAGACGACCATTCCGCTGTTCGGCGAGCTCGTGAAGCATCCGGACATCGCCAACGGGCTCTACGACATCCACTGGCTGGAGAAGTATCTCGGCAAGCCGGACGGCCTTTGAGACCAGCGCCGGTGGCGATTGCGCCATCGGCCGACTTCCGTTCCTCGACCCGAGCTGAATGTTGCACTGCGGTTGCCGACGCGCGTCAGATGTCCCATTATCGGACCGAGACCCGCCGTCGCGGTCGGAACTGCTGACAGCCGAACCCACTTATCCCGACGTTGATGCTTCCGGGGGCTCCCCGGTCCAGGCCCAGGCAAATGGCTGCTCGTGAGAACCCCCTGCTGGAGATAACGCCGCAGGTCCTGCTCAAGGCCTACTCGTGCGGCATCTTCCCGATGGCGGAGAGCGCGGACGACCCGCAGCTCTACTGGATCGAGCCGCAGGTGCGCGGGATCCTGCCGCTGGACCGTGTCGAAGTTCCCAAGCGGCTCGAGCGCACCATCCGCCAGCAACCCTATGAAATCCGTATTGACACCGATTTCGAGGGCGTGATCGCCGGTTGCGCGGCATCCCGGCCGGGGCGGCGCACGACGTGGATCAACGAGCGCATTCGCAAGCTCTATCGCGAGTTGCATCGACTAGGATACTGCCACACGGTCGAAGTCTGGCACGAAGGCCAGCTGGTCGGCGGGCTTTACGGCGTGGCGCTCGGAGGCGCCTTCTTCGGGGAGAGCATGTTCTCGGAGATGCGCGACGCTTCGAAAATCGCGCTGATCTACCTGTGCGCCCGCCTGATCAGCGGCGGCTTCGTCATGCTGGACACGCAATTCGTGACCGACCACCTCCGGCAATTCGGCACCATCGAGGTGGATCGGCCCGACTTCCACAGGCAGCTCGAGCGCGCGCTCCGCACCGAGGGCGACTTCTTCCACCTGGAACGCGAGCCGACGCCCGAGCGCGTGCTCGACATCGTCTTGCGCAGATCCGAGAGCTGACCGGCCCACCCGCCCGCCGATGGGCTAGGCCCCCGGAAAACCGCCATCCGTGTGGTGAGACCAGATTGCGGGGCAACCTGCAGAATATTTCTGCTGTAGAAGGCGGACCCTCGCCCGCCCTGTCCCCGACGTTCCTTGGTCGAAAAACGAGCGCCGCAACACGGGCGTGCTGCGGCGCTCGATATCTTATTCGCCGAAACGGCGCTGCCACCAACCGCGGCGCGCGGGCTGCGCCGGATGCTCGGTCACGACCCCAGCTTCGGGCCCGACCACGATCCGCTCGATGACGGGCTCACTGGCGACGGGCTCCGGGCGGGTGCGCGCTGGCTTGGCACTCGTCTCCATCGGCTCCATCTCCGGCTCGGCCGCGACCGGTTCAGCCGCAACCGGTTCAGCCGGCGGCAGCTCGGCAATAGCGGGCTGCTCCGGTTGCTCAGGAGCGGCAACAGGCGACGGCTCCTCGGGCGCCGACTCGGCGGGCAGAGCGATCGGCGCCTCGCCGCCGGCAGTCTCACCCTCTGCCTGAGCTGGTTCCTCAGCCGCCGCGACGCGCTCTTCGCCTTCCTCGCCAGCCTCGGATGTCGGCCGTTCATCGCGATCGCGACGTCCGCCGCGACGGCCACGCCGCCGACCGCGACGGCCGCGACGCTCTTCCTGATCCTCGGAACTTTCAACGGTCTCGACAGCCTCGGCTCCGCCTTCGGACTCCGGCTCCTGACCCTCTGACGCCAGCTCGGGCTCGGGCGAAGGCTCACCCTCACCACGGGCCTCAACCTCGGCCATATCAAACTCGGCAGGACCAGCCTCAGGTCCGGCACCAGCCTCCTCGTCGGATTCGGTGCCCGCATAAGCCGGCCGCTCGGCGCCATCACCGGGGCCTGCGGACACCTGCGCCCCTTCACCCCGCTCGCCGCGACGGCCACGACGCCGACGACGGCGGCGACGACGGCCTTCGCCGTCTTCGGCGTGCGCTTCCTCCTCCTCGCGAGCGGGCTCCTCGGCCTCCTCCTCGCCATCGAAGGCCCAGTCCATGC
>JAEZHL010000267.1 GCA_023416575.1 Pseudomonadota bacterium | reverse complement strand
CCTTGGGATCGCTCATCGACACGCCGTCGATCCGAACATCGCCGTTGCTCGGCGGCAGAAGCCCGACGATGATCTTGGCGATGGTCGACTTGCCCGAGCCGGATTCGCCGACAAGGGCGAACGTCTCGCGCGGCCCGATCGCGAACGAGACATCGGCGACCGCGGTCAGTGCCTGTCGCGGCCGACCTTCGACCAAGCGGTTGAGCCAGGGGCCGGAAACGTCGAACACCCGGGAGAGCCGTTCGACTTCGACCAGGGCGGCTGCGGTCATGCTGTCACCTCACCCGGCTCACCCGCCCGCCAGCAGGCCACTTGCACACGCTCGTCCCCCGCGAGCGCCGGCCGGGTCACACGGCAGCGCTCGATGACCTGCGGGCAGCGCGGGTTGAAGGCGCATCCCGGCGGCCGCGCATTGAGCCGCGGCATGGAGCCCGCGATCTGCACCAGCCGCTCCCGGTCGCCGGTCAGTGTCGGAATGGAGCCCATGAGGCCCTGCGTATAGGGATGCCGCGGATGCTTCAGCACATCCCGAACCGGCCCGATCTCGACGATCCGCCCCGCGTACATGACGGCAACGCGGTCAGCCGTCTCCGCGATCACGCCCATGTCGTGCGTGATCAGCATCACCGCGGTGCCCTTCTCTTTCGCCAGCGTTTTCAGAAGCGCAATGATCTGCGCCTGCACCGAGACGTCGAGCGCCGTCGTCGGCTCGTCGGCGATGATCAGCTCGGGGTCGGTGCACAGAACCATGGCCAGAACCACACGCTGGCGCATGCCGCCGGACAACTCGTGCGGATAGGCGTCGATGCGCTGCTCCGGTGCCGGGATGCCGACCTCGCTCAGGAGATCGATGGCCCGCTTGCGGGCTTGCGAGGCGGTGACGTCGAGATGGACCATCATGGTCTCGACGATCTGGTCGCCGATTCGAAACAGCGGGTTGAGGCTCGTCAACGGATCCTGGAACACCATGCTGATGCGCTTGCCGCGCACCTTGCGCAGGGCGCGCAGCGGGAGATTGTCGATGCGCTCGCTGCCGAGGCGGATCTCACCCCCCGTGATGCGGCCGGGTGGCTCGATGAGGCCGATGATCGCGGCCCCCGTCACGGACTTGCCCGCCCCGGACTCGCCGACGACGCCCAGCACTTCGCCCGGCCGGATGTCGAAAGACACATCCTCCAGCGCAACGAGATCCGCGCGGCGCGTCGCAAAGGCGACGCGCAGGTTGCGTACGGAAAGCGCAGGCGACGTCATGGCTGCTGCCTCCGCACGAGACGAGCCCGCATCTCGCGCGGGAGGATCGAGAGGGATCGGTGAGTGAATATTGACCGGCCCTCCATCGCTCTCATTTCAGCCTCGGGTTCAGCGCATCCCGCAGCCAGTCGCCGAGCAGATTGATTGCGAGCGCGAGGATGATCAGCGCGAGCGCGGGGAAGAGCAGAATCCACCATTCGCCCGAGAACAGGAACTGCTGGCCGACCCGGATCAGGGTGCCGAGCGACGGCTGGGTCGGCGGGACGCCGACGCCGAGGAACGACAGCGTCGCCTCCTCGATGACCGCGAGTGCGAGATTGATCGTGGCGATGACCAGCACAGGCCCGACGACGTTGGGCAGAACGTGCTCGCGCATGATGGCGGACGGCGACCGGCCCATGACGCGAGCCGCCTGCACGTATTCCTTGCCCTTCTCCACCATGGTCGACCCGCGCACGGTGCGCGCGTACTGCGCCCAGTGCGATAGACCGATCGCCACGATGAGAACGGCGACGGCCATCTGCTCGTGCTGCGACGGATGGATCAGACCACGACCGACGCCGAACACCAGCAGCGCGATCAGGATCGCCGGAAACGAGAGCTGCACGTCGGCGACGCGCATGATGATTGCGTCGGTACGCCCGCCGATGAAGCCCGCCATCAGCCCCAGCGTGATGCCCAGCACCATCGAGAAGCCGACCGAGGCGAAGCCGACGAGCAGCGACACGCGACTGCCATAGAGAATGGCGGACAGGAGGTCGCGACCCTGGCTATCGGTCCCCATCACGTGCAGCATGCCCGTTCCGGGACTGCGCTGCATCGGCTCCAGGAACCCGTCGTCGAGACGGATAGCACCAGGATCGAAGGCGTTCTGCGGTGCGATCCACGGCGCCAGCAGCGCCAGGAGCAGGATGGCGAATGTCGTCAGGCTGGCGAGGATCGCCACCGGCGAGCGGCGGTAGCTCCAGGCCAGGTCGGAATCCCAGGCACGGCGGAGCACGGCGCGGAAGCTATCCTTGCGGCTGGCGGGCACGGGCTGGAGCTGCTGCATCTGATCCCGGCCTATTTCGTCGCCAAATTCCGTGCCGTGCGCAATCGCGGATCGAGCACGAAATAGAGCAGATCGACGATCAGGTTCACGACCACGAACACCAGCGCGACGAACAGCAGGTACGTTGCCATCACCGGAATGTCGACGAACTGCACCGCCTGCACGAACAGGGCGCCGAGGCCCGGCCACTGGAAGACGCTCTCAGTCACGATGGCGAAGGCGACGACGGAGCCGAGCTGCAGCCCCGCGATTGTGACCACAGGGATCAGCGTGTTGCGCAGAGCATGCTTGAAATTGATCCGGTGCTCGGGCAGCCCCCGCGCACGGGCGAACTTGACGTAGTCGGTCCTCAGCGTCTCCAGCATCTGAGCGCGCACCAAGCGCATGATGAGCGTCAGCTGATAAAAAGCCAGCGTCAGCACCGGCATGATCAGTGATTTGCGGCCGGATTCCGTCAGCAGCCCTGTCGACCACCATCCGATCTTTACCGTGTCGCCGCGCCCGAACGAGGGCAGCCATCGGAGCTCCACGGCGAAGAGATAGATGAACCCGATGCCGATCAGGAACGTCGGCAAGCTGACGCCGACGAGGGACGTCGTCATGATCAAATGCGACAGCAATCCGTTTCGTCGGATGGCCGTGTAGACGCCGAGCGCGACGCCAGCGAACGTGGCGAACAACGCCGATAGAATGGCCAGCTCGACGGTCGCCGGCAGCTTCTCGGCGATGAGGTCCGAGACCTTGCGGCCGTGCCGGTAGGACATGCCGAACTCGCCGCGGGCGATATCGCCGACGAAACGGCCGAACTGCACGACGAAGGGATCGTTGAGGCCGAGCCGCTCCGCCAGCTCACGGCGATCAGCCTGGCTCGCCTCCTGCCCGACCAGATTGGCGACGGGGTCGCCGATGAAGCGGAACATCGAGAAGGCGATCAGGCCGACGGCCAGCAGTACCAGAACGGCCTGCGCGACACTTCTGAGGATGTAGGCGACCATTGGGTCCGAATACGAAAGGAGCCGGCACAAGGCCGGCTCCGCGTGCTCTGATTACTACTTCTTGATCTTCACGAATTTCAGCTTCGGCTGGTTCGAGATATCGACCGGGATTTCGAGATCCGGCTTCATCGCGTAGGCCAGCGTCTGGATGTGAATGGGGACGTAGATCGTCTCATCCTGCAGCGTCTTCCAGATCTGCGCGATCGTGGCATTGCGCTTGGTGAGGTCCGTCTCCTTGGTGAGACCGGCCGTCATCGAGTCGATCTCGGGATTGGAGAAGCGCGTGCCATTCCAGCCGCCCTCCTTGTCCGTCTTCGTGTGGTAGAGGAACGTGAAGATGTAGTGGCTGTCGAAAGTCGGCACCCCCCACCCGAGGAAGAAGAAGTCCGACTCGTTCTTCTGGATCAGCGGGAAGTGGATGGACTTCGACTGCGAGACCAGATTGGCCTTGATGCCGATCTGCGCCAGCTGGCCGACGATCGCCTGGCAGATTGCCTCGTCATTGACGTAGCGATCGTTCGAGCAATTGAACGTGACCGAGAAGCCCTCCGGATAACCGGCCTCGGCTACCATCGCCTTGGCTTTCTCGATGTCGTTCGGCGGGATGACGTCGAGGTCCTTCGTGTAGCCGTTCACGCCTGGCGGTGCGATGATGCCGGTCGGGATCGACTGGCCGCGCATGACCACGCGCTGGATGGCCTGCCGGTTGACCGCCATGTTCACCGCCTGCCGCACGCGCTTGTCGGCGAAGGGGTTCTTGCCCTTGATGTTGGACGACTTCAGCTCGGGATCGCCGACGTTCATGCCGAGGAAGATCGAGCGGTTCTCGGGGCCGACGGCTACGCGCAGCTTGTTGTCGCCCTGGAGCCGCTGAATATCCTGGACGGGCACGTCCTGGACGAAATCGACCTCCCCGGACAGCAGCGCCGCGATGCGGGTCGCATCCGACTTGATCGGCGTATAAATCAGCTCGCTGATATCGAGCGGGAACTGGCCTTTGCCCCAGTACTCCTCGTTGCGGCGCATCACCGTCTTCACGTCGGGCTCGCGGCTGACGAGCACGAATGGCCCGGTGCCGTTGGCGTTGCGGACGGCGAAGTTCTCCTCCTTGTTCTTGAAGTCCTGCACCTTGGTGGCGTTGTTCTTCTCGGCCCAGGCCTTGCTCATGATGAACAGGTCGGTGAGGTTGGCCGGAAGCAGGGGATTGGGCCCCTTGGTCTTGATCTGCAGGGTGTAGTCGTTGACCTTGATCAGCGTGTCGATGGACGACAGCAGCGATTTCATGTCCGAGGTCGGCTGCCGGGCGCGGTCATAGGAGAAGATGACGTCGTCCGCGGTGAAGGGCGTGCCGTCGTGGAACTTGACGCCCTGCCGCAGCTTGAATTCCCAGACGGTGGGATCGGACGTGATCTGCCAGGACTCCGCCAGTGCCGGCAGCGGCTTACCCTGATTGTCACGGATGATCAGAGGCTCGTAGATATGGTGCGCGAGCGCGTGAGTCGGGCCTTCGTTCTGGGCGTGCGGATCGAGTGTCAGCGAGTCGCCGGCGCGCGCCCACTTGACTGTCCGGGCCTCGGCAGCTCCGATCAGCAATGCGCCTGCAACGAGCGTGGAAACGAGAAGCCTGGCTCCCGTCAGCATACCTACCCTCCTCCATACAGTCCGGTGACCGGTCGGACAGGATCATAACTATCATATCCCTGCCTGTCATCGACTACGCACGGAGTGGAAGGCGAAGAAGCCGTTTTGTGCCGCCCCTTTAACCCGTATCGACCTTGCCGGCGCCGACGTGGCGCCGCCGCCGGCAAGAACGCGAGACAAGCCCGCCCGTCAGCGGCCTTCGATGGCGTAGACGCGCGCGGGCGCCCCATCGGCACCGGGGATCTTGAGGGGTGCCGCGGACAGCAGCACGCGGTCGGCAGTAATCTCGGACGTGTTCACCACATACTCGATCATGTTGACGCCCGCACGCAGCAGGATGTCGTGCGTGACGTGCTCCTCGATCGGGCGCACCTCACCGCTGAGCAGCAGCCGGATGCAATAATCCTGCGGGAAATCGTAGGCGACCGTGCGGACGCCCTTGTCCTTGATGAACTGAGCCGCCTCGCGCGTCAGGTAGGGGGCGTCCAGCCAGAACTCCTTCGTGCGGAACGAGCGCTTCGTGTCCCAGCCCGACTTGAACAGGATCTTGTCGCCGGGACGCACGCCACCGAAGCGTGAGGCGAGCTTCTCGGGGCCGACCGCCTCGTTGGGCTCGATGTCCATCAGATCGATGACGGCGGCATCACCGACGACGTCCTCGAGCGGCGTCTCCTCGATCGTGGCGCCGTCGCCGAAATAGTGCCGCCGCGCGTCGACGTGGGTGAACGAGTGGCACGAGACCTTGAGCGTGGTGACCTGGAACAAGTCTCCGTTGCCCGTATCGCCGGAAATAGAGCGCTCGGCTTTCCAGCGTACGTGGTCGGTGATGATCGGCATCGTGAGATCGATGATGCGCATTGTAACAAACTCCTTCAGGCGCGCTCAGGCGGCTAGGCGATAAATTCGGATGGCGTTGTCGTGGAACAGCTTGAGGCGGTCGGCCTGCGGCAGGTCGGCAGTCGCCTGTTTGAAGCCCGAATAGATCGTGTCGAAGCTCCCGCAAAGGCCGTCGACCGGGAAGTTCGATGCGAACAGGCAGCGGTCCGGACCAAAGATCTCGATCGTGTCGCGGATGATGCCCCGATTGTCCTCGAGGCTCCATGGCCGGCCCTTGAGACCGATCCCGGAAATCTTGATGCTCGTCTGCGGTGCCGAGGCCGCGCGCTTCAGGGCCGCTCGCCAGCCCGCGAGCCCTTCGGGGCTGCGATCTGCCGGCAGGAACGTGTGATTGATCACGACCGGCGTCTCGGGATGGGCGCTGATGAGATCGATAAGCTCATCGACATGCCACCATGGCGCCTGCAGCTCGAAATGCAGCCCGTGCCGGGCGAGAAGCCCGTAACCGCGCCGCCAGACCGGGTCGGACATGGAGCCCGGCGCTCCCGGCTCGATCTTGTCGGGCGCTGCGGCAGCGGTCGGTTTGTGGCGGATACCGCGCACGATCGGGAAGGCCGCGTGCGCCGCCAGCACCTCCTCCGCGTCGGCGCGGTCGAGAAACGCGCGCGCGATATGCGCGGCGGGCCCGCCGTACCGCCTGGCGACGTCACTCATCCAGTGGCTTTCGGCGACGGGATCGTCTTCGGCCCATTCGCCCTCCATGGTGACCGTCGCGACCACCCGGTGCTGGGCCGAGATCGCGCGATAATCCTCGGGCATGAAGTTGGTCTTGATGCTCGAGTAGTCGCCATAGCGGAACGGGATCAAAACGTCGGGTGCGAGCCAGGGGTGGCGGCCGAGACCGAGGTCCCAGAAATGATGATGCGGGTCGACTATCGGCAGCACACTGTCATCCACGGTTCGCATCCCTTGCTAGTTTCCATCAGCATCTTTTGAATTGAGGCCGCAGCGGGTCGCAGAGAGGACAGCCTCCCCTCCCCCGGCCCGCAAGGCCCGGCGAGGGGTTACAACAGCTGGCAAGCCTCGAAAACCCCTCCCCTTGCCCCACTCCCCATTGGGGATAGGGTGAACAGGCGTGCAACGGCAGCATGGCTCTGGTCGCACCGGAAAGCCTCAGCTGCCGCAGCCCGCCCGTAGCCTCAGTTCTTCGCGAGGCCCAATCCGGTCAGCAGCTCGCCGGCCGTCTTGCTGAACTGGGTTGCGAAGGCCGAGAACTCTTCCGGGCTCTCCCAGATCGGCGTGATGCCACGGTCCTTGAGCGTCTTCTGCACTTCCGGCCGTGCGTGCGCCTTGGCGGCCGCGTCGATCAGCTTCGCCCTGATGTCTGCCGGCACGCCCTTCGGGAGGACCAGCGAGAACCAGTTGACGAAGGTCCAGTCGAGGCCGGTTGCTTCCTTCAGCGTCGGCGCGTCGGGGAAGCTCGACAGTCGCTTCTTGTCCATGACAGCCAGCACCTTGACCCGGCCCCCGTCAGCCAGCGCCTTGGCCTCGATCGGAGAAACGCCGACGAAGGAAAGACCACCGGCCGCCAACTCGTTGAGCGCCGGCGCGCCACCCTGGCTCGGCACATACTTGACGTGATCCGCGGGCAGCCCGAGCGACGTGTTGAGACCGGCGACGGCGAGGTGCCATGCGCCTCCCGTTCCGGTGCCGGATGCGGACAGCTCGCCCTTTGGTGAAGCCTTCAGAGCGGCGATGACGTCGGCGGCCGTCTTGTAGGGGCCATCGGCCTTGACGGTGATGCCCGCGGGGATGGTCGTCACACGCGAGATGAGATCGAACGACTCTGGCGTGATGTCGCCGAGGCCCAGCGTCTTGTACGAGGCGATTTCGGAGGTCGCGAGGCCGATCGTGTAGCCGTCCGGCGTCGCGTTCGCGATCGCGGAGTGCCCCGTGATGCCATTGCCGCCGCTGCGGTTCACCACGTTGATCGGCTGCCCCAGCTCCTTCTCCAATCCAGCCGCGATGATGCGGGCGACCGTATCACTGCCGCCGCCAGCCGCCCATGGGACGATCATCTGGATTGGACGGTTTGGGAAAGACTGCGCCGCAGCCGGCGTCACGGCCAGGGCGCAGAGAGCCAGACTCCCAGCGCAACTCAAAAGTGTGCGTCTCGTAATCATGCTTCCTCCTCGTTTGATCCGTCCGGGGGAACAGGGTGGCGTTCATCGCACCCTGCCCACCGATTGCGGGGCGTCCCACCAAGTGTGAATGCAGCCGGCCCTCGCAACGCGCCCCCTGAAGGCGCGTTTCAAGACCCAGCCACATCATGCTGCCGGAACTCGATTTCTTGCCCGATGCTTAGCACGGGTGCCGGTTCGGCAACAGCGTATACGTGCCGCGCTTCCGGTCGGGAGCAAGCAGGCTTCGTCAGGCGTCCACCGCCTTCTTGACCTCGTAGATCTCCATGATGCGCGCGCCACGATGCGGGCCATCACATACGAAGGTCCACTTCCCCTCCGTATAGGTGTCACACATCTTCACGCCCTTGATCAGGATCCAGTGGCCCTGCTTGCCCTTGTGCACGGCGAGGATGTAGTGCGCCCAAGCATTGCGCGGCTTCTGCATCCAACTCCAGAGCGTCGGACGCTCCTTGCGCTCAAGGTGCATATACGTGGCGACCGGGTGCATCCGGTAGCCGAACGCCGCCAGCGCGGCGGCCACCTCGTCGGCCGACGTGCCCTTGACGGGCTTCCGGCTCTCCGGCTCCGCGCGATGGCGGCAGATCTCGCTCTCCACCTTGCTGATGGAGTAACCGGTGATCGCGCTGAGCACATACGGGCCGCAGAACGCGATGCGGCCCGTGTCGTTTCTCACCTCATTGAGCCCCGACGCGCTCCGCCGGGCTTCAGTCCATTTGCCATCCATGGCACTCGATCAACTCCGTTGGTTAACGGAAGGTTGACGAGTCGGAATTGACGAAGCGTTAACGTGACGCGCACTCCACAAGCCTCTCACTCACCGACCATCTTGCCGAGCGCCGCGGTTCGTGACACGGCTTTCGGGGCACTCTCTCCTCAATCGGCGCATTCCCCATGTCCCGCATCGGCTTCTACTCCGGCTCCTTCGATCCGATCACCAGCGGTCATACCGACGTCATCCAGCGTGCACTCGCTCTCGTCGACGAGTTGGTGATCGGCATCGGCGTGCATCACGGCAAGGCACCGCTGTTCACGGCCGAGGAACGCATCGCGATGATCGAGGCGGAGACGCGGAGCCTCGTGCGCAAGCACGGCGGCAAGGTGCGCGTCGTCACGTTCAGCGGGCTCGTGGTCGATGCCGCGCGCGAGAACGATGCCCGGGTCATCATCCGTGGTTTGCGGGACGGAACGGATTTCGATTACGAGATGCAGATGGCCGGCATGAACGGCGCCATGGCCCCGGGCCTCGAGACCATTTTCCTCCCGGCCAGCCCTCAGGTCCGCCACATCGCCGCGAGCCTCGTGCGGCAGATCGCGGCCATGGGTGGTGACGTCGCTCCCTTCGTGTCATCGGCGGTCGCCCGCAAGCTGAAGGCGCGGATGAAGGCCAAGGGTTGAAGGCAAAGGGTTGAACGCGACGGGCGAGCCGCCCAACTGCCGCCATAACACCTCGCGTAACTCCCAAGCGCTGAAACAGCGGAGACAAACCTTGACCCGTATTCTCGCACTGCTGCTGACCATCGCCTTTGCGGCGAGCCCCGCCCTGGCCCAGACGCAGAAGGCGCTCGATCCCGCCAACACCCTCATTCTCGAGCTGAAGACCGGCAAGGTGACCATCGAGCTGAGGCCCGATCTGGCGCCGAAGCACGTCGAGCGTGTGAAGAAGCTGGCGAAAGAGGGCTTCTACGACGGCCTGAAGTTCCATCGCGTGATCGCGGGCTTCATGGCGCAGACTGGTGATCCCAAGGGCGATGGGACGGGCGGCTCGAAGTACGGCAACCTGCCCGCAGAGTTCTCCAACGCACACTTCGAACGCGGCGTCATCGGCGCGGCCCGGACCGCTGATCCGGATAGCGCCAACAGCCAGTTCTTCATCGTCTTCCAGCACTCGCCCCACCTCAACCGCCAGTACACGGTTTGGGGCCGCGTCGTCGATGGGATGACCCACGTCGATCAGATCAAGAAGGGCGAGCCGGGCTCCGGCCGCGTCAGCAATCCGGACACCATCGTCAAGGCGTACCTGCTGTCCGACGCCAAGAAGTGACGGACTGCGGGCCG
>JAEZHL010000254.1 GCA_023416575.1 Pseudomonadota bacterium | reverse complement strand
GCCGAGCACCGCGCGCCGGTAGCTCTCCGGCTGCTGACGGAAGAGATCGAACGAGGGCATGGAGACGACCGCAGCCGCGATGCCTTGTCCGGCGAGAGCCTCGGCGGCCTCGACGGCGAGGCCAACCTCCGAGCCCGTGGCGAGCAGCATGACGTCGCGCTTGCCGTCCGGCTCACGCAAGACATACGCACCCTTAGCGCAAAGGTTCTCGTCCGTATGCGTCGTGCGCAGGTTCGGCACTCCCTGCCGGGTCAGTGCCAGAAGGCTCGGTGTCTCGCCCGACTTGACCGCGAGCTCCCAGCATTCCGCGGTCTCGACGCCATCGGCCGGCCGCAGCACGTTCAGGTTCGGGATCGCCCGCAGCGCCGCCAGATGCTCGATGGGCTGGTGCGTCGGCCCGTCCTCACCGCGCCCGATCGAATCGTGCGTCATCACGTAGACGACCCGCTGCCGCATCAGCGCCGACAGCCGGATCGCCGGGCGGCAGTAATCGGCGAACACGAGGAACGTGCCGCCATAGGGGATGAAGCCGCCGTAGAGCGCCAGCCCGTTCATGGCGGCAGCCATGCCGTGCTCGCGGATGCCGTAATGGATGTAGTTGCCGTTGAAGCTGCCCTTGGAGATGACGGCCTGCGACTTGGTCTTGGTATTGTTGGAGCCGGTGAGGTCCGCCGAGCCGCCGATCAGCCCCGGCACTGCGGGCACCAGATGCTCCAGCGTGATTTCCGACCACTGGCGCGTTGCCTTCTTCGCCGTCTCGGCCGCGGCCTTGCGCTTCGCATCGCCGACTGCCGCGTCCAGTGCCTCGGCCACGGCGCCGGCAGGATCCTCGAATGCCGCGCGCACGGCACCGTCAACATGCGCCCAGCGCTGTTGCCATTCGGCGCGCTCGGCCGCGCTACGATGACCGGCGCCGCGCCACGCCGACAGGACGGCCTCCGGCAGCTCGAACGGCGCATGCGGCCAGCCCAGGCGCTCGCGGGTTCCGGCGATCTCCTCGGTGCCGAGCGGCGAGCCGTGCGTTGCCGCCGTGCCCTGCTTCTTCGGGGCGCCGTAGCCGATGACCGTCTTGCAGGCGATGAGCCACGGCTTGCTGCTGTCGGCGCGGGCCCGCGCGATTGCGGCTGCAATCGCCTCCGGATCGTGCCCGTCGACGGATGCCGTGTTCCAGCCCGCCGCCTCGAAGCGGAGAATCTGGTTCTCGGAGGTGGAAAGGGACGTCGGGCCGTCGATCGAGATGCCGTTGTCGTCGAAGAGCACGATCAACCTGCCCAGTCCGAGGTGGCCCGCGAGCGTGATGGCCTCCTGGCTGACGCCCTCCATCAGGCAGCCGTCGCCGGCGATCACGTACGTGTGGTGGTCGATAACGTCAGTCCCGAGGCGCGCGTTCCAGAGGCGCTCTGCGAGAGCCATGCCGACCGCCGTCGCAATGCCCTGCCCGAGCGGCCCGGTGGTCGTCTCGATACCCGGCGCATGCCCGTGCTCGGGATGTCCCGCCGTCATGGCTCCGAGCTGGCGGAAGTTCTTGATCTGCTCGATGTCCATGCCGGGGTAGCCGGTGAGATAGAGCAGCGCGTAAAGCAGCATCGAGCCGTGACCAGCCGACAGCACGAAGCGGTCCCGGTTGGGCCAGTTGGGATCGGCGGCATCGAAGCGGAGGAATTTCGTGTAAAGGACCGTCGCGACGTCGGCCATGCCCATGGGCATACCGGGATGCCCCGACTTGGCTTTTTCGACCGCATCCATGGCGAGCGCGCGGATGGCGTTGGCCATATCCGAATGGCTCACGTCTGCGCTGCCTGCAGCCGTGGAGTGCGCAACGGGCATCTGTATCCTCTTTCCTATCGGTCCAGGCAGTTCAATGCCGGATTTGGGTGATCTCGCGTACCCCGTTTAGCGGCGGTGGTCAGTGACGTCTACCCGAAGTGCAGTCGCACGGGCTCGGGTTTGCTGGTCTTTTCCGAGGTGGGCTCCGGTGCCCTCGGGCCCCTGCCCGCTTCCAGCACCGACTCCGGCACTCCTCGATTTAGTCAGCTCCGCTCCGCGAGGAAGCGCTCGACCTCCGCTCGCTTCGGCAAACCGGCCCGCGAGCCGAGGCGGGTGCATTTCAGGGCGGCAACGGCACAGGCAAAGCGCGCGCACTCCGCGACGGAATACTTCTCGACCAGCGCCAACGTGAAAGCGCCGTGGAAGGCATCGCCCGCCCCTGTGGTGTCGACGACGTCGACGGCGAAGCCGGATTGCTCGCCCGCGCTGCCGTCGGCATCGATCCAGCGGTAGCCTGCCGGCCCGAGTGTCACACCGGCGTGGCGCGGGCCGAGCTCGAGCACACGCCGCAGCCGCGCATCCACATCAGGCTGGGGCGCGAAATCCTCCAGCGCCGGCGCCGAGAAGATCGCATAGTCGGTCAGGGGCAGCACGTCGGCGAGCGCCTCGCGCGCGCCGAGATCGGCATCGAGAATCGTCGGGATGCTCTCTTTGCGCGCACGATCGAAGGCAGCACGCAGGCCCTCGAGCCACCGCACATCCCCCAGCACCGCTGCCGCGCCGCTGATCCGCTCCAGAGGCAGCCAGCTCGTTCCCGCCGGCATGTTGATGTCGCGTGCGCCGACGATCAGCCGCTCTCCCGCGTCATCGACGATGATCGCCGACGTCGACGTGCGCCCTTCCTCGAAGGATTGCACCGAGCGGACATCGACCCCGGCGCTCTTGAGCCCGCCCCGGATCTTGACGCCGGCATCGTCGTCGCCGACCCGGCTCCAAAGCTCTGCCTTGCCGCCGAGCTTGGCGATCGTCGCCGCCGCATTGGCCGCCATGCCGCCGCCGCTCTCCACGTGCTCGATGGCGCGGACCTTGGACGGTGCCTTCGGGAAGGCTTCGACGCGGTAGATCCGGTCGAGCGCCGCGTGGCCAATGCAGATGATCCGCTTCATAGTGGCATTTCCCCCAGCATCGGGCAGCTGATGAGGTGCCGAGGTCGCCCGTCGAGCATAGGCCCCACCTAGCCAGTGCCTTTCCGGGTCTTCACAACCCGATCGATGTCCATCAGCTCGGCCATCAGACCCTCGAACTTCCCGAGCGGCACCATGTTGGGTCCGTCGGAAGGCGCGTTGTCGGGATCCTGGTGCGTCTCGATGAACAGCCCCGCGACGCCGACCGCAACCGCCGCCCGCGCCAGAACGGGGACGAAGCGCCGATCGCCGCCAGAAGAGGTCCCCTGCCCTCCGGGCTGCTGCACGGAGTGGGTGGCGTCGAAGATAACCGGCGCGCCCGTCTCTGCCATGATGGGCAGCGCGCGCATGTCGGTCACGAGAGTGTTGTAGCCAAAACTGGCACCGCGTTCCGTCACCAGCACCCGGCTGTTGCCGCTGCCGGTGATCTTGGCGACGACGTTCTTCATATCCCAGGGTGCCAGGAACTGCCCCTTCTTGACCTTGACCGCCCGTCCGGTCTTCGCCGCCGCAACCAGAAGGTCCGTCTGCCGGCACAAGAAGGCCGGGATCTGCAGCACGTCGACGACTTCCGCCACCGGAGCGCATTGCGCCGCGTCGTGCACGTCCGTCACGCACGGCAGCCCCAGGCTCTCGCGGATCTCAGCGAACACCGGAAGAGCAGCCGCCAAGCCCATGCCGCGCCGGCCCGTGAGGCTCGTACGGTTCGCCTTGTCGAACGACGACTTGTAGACGAGACCGAGGCCGAGCCGGGCGCAGATTTCCTTCAACGCTGTCGCCATCTCGAGGGCGTGGGCGCGGCTCTCCATCTGGCATGGGCCGGCGAACACCGCGATCGGCCGGTCGTTGCCGAAGCTCACGGTGCCGATGGTGACGACGGGATCAGGCGTAATCGAATCGATCTGGGTCATGAGTTGCCTTGTAGCCGGTTGCCGCGACGTCTGCGACGACCGGCTCGCCGCAGCCTCATTGAACCGCCTCGAAGACGAGTGCCACGCCATGCGCCGCCGCCGCCCCGACCACGAGCCGCCCATGCAGCTCGGTAAAGGGAACGCGCCCGTTCTCGAGCGCGGTGCGGGTCGCGGCGAGATCCCGGCTCGCAAAGCGGACCGCCGCAAATGCCAGGCTGCCGGGCTCCGGATCGGGAGCGCCGCTGCCGACGAGGGCCCGCAGGCCGGCATCGGTGACGACCTCGATCCGTCCGCGCCCGGTCTCCATAGCCCAGCCGGTGCTGATCCGGTGACTCGAAGCGCTGTCGGCAAAGGACTTGAGGAAGGGCACATGCGCTTCCGGATCGGTCGCCGCCATCACCACGGCCGCAAGGCCGGTGACGTGATTGGCGTGCTGCTGGAAATCCGGATTCCAGAAGTTCTCCGGAAAATGATGCTGGCAGACGAAGAACCCCTGGCCGGGAATGGCTGGCGTCACGGCGAAGGCCAACGTGAACGCGAGATCGACCTCGCTTCCGTCCGGGCGCCGGCCCTTGCGCGCAAATGTGAATGTCTGGTCGGTGCCGATCCCCTCCGCCGCGAAGCGCGCATAATCCGCCTTGGCGTCGCTGCTTTCGAGAACCAGCATGGCGAGGCCTTCCCGGCGCTCCAGATAGTCGGCCAGGAAGCCGGCGAACTGGGCCACCGGCTCGCTGGGTGCGGGCCGTACGAATCCCGCTTCTGTCGTGATCAGCTCCAGAAAGCAGCCGGGGAACTGAACGATGTGATTGAGTGTGCCCCAGGGATGGCGGTTCTGCGCGCCGACCGTGAAACCGAGCCGCCGGTAGAGCGCTGCTTGGGCGTCGATGTCGCGAGCGGCAAGGACGAGATGGTCAATTCCACGCGGCATCATTCAGCTCC
>JAEZHL010000220.1 GCA_023416575.1 Pseudomonadota bacterium | reverse complement strand
GGATTTCAATCCGACCACAACGCCAGTCCGTCGTGCCATCGGGGAGATCCATAGTCATGCCGCACTCAATCGTCCTGTCCGAACTCACACTCGCCGCACCTGACGGCCGCGCGCTCCTTTCCAACATTGACCTCAGTTTCGGTCCGGAATGCACGGGCCTCGTCGGCCGCAACGGCGTCGGGAAGACGACGCTGCTGAAGGTGATCGCGGGCGAGCTGTCGCCTCAGTCCGGCACGGTGTCCATCGGTGGCACTCTCGGCATCCTGCGCCAAACCGTTCAGGTGAGCCCCGACGAAACCATCGCCGACCTGTTCGGCGCCACGACCGCGCTCGCCCTGTTGCGCCGCGCCGAAGCCGGTGAAGCCACGGCCGAGGAGCTCGCGGACGCCGACTGGACGATCGAATCGCGCATGGCATCCGCGCTCGGCCGTGTCGGGCTCGATGCACCGCCCGAAACACCTCTCATCGCGCTTTCCGGCGGACAGCGCACGCGGGCTGGCCTCGCGGCGCTGGTCTACGCCGAGCCCGACTTCATCCTGCTGGACGAGCCCACCAACAACCTCGACCGGGAGGGGCGGACGGCCGTCGTCGAACTGCTCGCGGGCTGGCGCGCCGGTGCTGTCGTCGTCAGCCATGACCGGGAGCTGCTCGAGACCATGGATGCGATCGTCGAGCTGACCACGCTCGGCGCGACACGCTATGGCGGCAACTGGAGCGCCTACCGCGCACGCAAAGCCCTGGAGCTGGCCGCCGCGCAGCACGACCTCGCCGAAGCCGAGAAGCGTGCTGCCGACATCGCACGCAAGGCCCAGGTCACCGCCGAGCGCCAGGCGCGCCGAGACAGCGCCGGGCGGAAGAAGGGCGCGCGCGGTGACTTGCCGCGAATCGTCGTCGGCAGGCTGCAGAATCGAAGCGAAGCCACCAGCGGCAACAATGCCCGCCTCGCCGAAGGCCGGCGTGCCCGCGCTCTCGAGCAGGCCGAAGCTGCGCGCGAGCGGATCGAGGTGCTGCAGCCTTTGACGATACATCTGCCACCGACGGGCCTGCCGGCCAGCAGAACGGTGCTGAGCATCGCCGATGTCACCGCCGGCTATTCGCCGGACCGGCCGGTCATCTCCAACCTGTCTTTCACGATCACCGGCCCCGAGCGCGTCGCCGTCACCGGACCCAACGGCTCGGGAAAGACGACATTGCTCGCGCTCATCGCGGGTCAGCTGCCGCCGTGGACTGGAACGGTGCGTGTCATGACCGACTTCGCCATGCTCGACCAGCGTGTGAGCGTGCTCGATCCATCGACATCGATCAGGGACAACTTCCGGCGCCTCAACCCCGACGCTGACGAGAATGCCTGCCGGGCAGCCCTCGCCCGCTTCATGTTCCGGGCCGATGCAGCGCTCGAGATCGTGTCATGCCTCAGCGGTGGGCAATTGCTCCGCGCCGGCCTCGCCTGCGTTCTGGGCGGGGCGGCGCCGCCTCCCCTCCTGATCCTCGACGAGCCAACGAACCACCTCGACCTCGAGTCCATCGCAGCGGTCGAGGTCGGATTGCGCGACTATGACGGGGCCCTGCTTGTGATCAGCCACGACGAGGCGTTCCTGCAATCCATCGGCGTGACGCGCAGGCTGGCACTGCCGTCTGGGGTGGAAACTGCGGTCGCTGGCTGATGCGGAACCGTGACGGGCGGCGGATGAGCACGGCCGCCGACGGTAGTTGAATGACGTGGCTGGGCTGGCCGAGCTACGGGCTCAGCGGTTCGGGTTGGAAACGGCGTCGCCAGCCTCACGGAGACTGAACCCGGCGACATTGCCCTGAGCCACGTTCGGCGCACTTTCGGACCGCAGCGCAGAAGTTGCAACGTTCGTTGGGGCGCTGACCGGCTGCTCTTCGTGCCGCTGGCCGGCGATGTGCACCGTCTCGCCATTGCTGCAGGTCCGGACCGGCCCGCGCTGCAGGCGGCCGAGACCGAAGCGATCGATGACCACAGCTGGCGGGCGGCCATAGCGATTGCGCCAGGATGAGATCAGCGTCTCGGCGCCCTTCCGCACATCCGCAGCCACGCCGCAATAGATGTACTGGTGAATGTCCTCGATCCAGATGCGCTCGTGCGCTGGCGCATTCTCGGCCGCGACCGTGACGAGCGCATAGGCCCGCATCGGGTTCCGGTCGACGTGCTTACCCTGCCAGTAGAGATCGGCCAGGAACGCCTGCGCGCTGGCGTGGCCCAACTCCGTCAAAACGGCCAGCCAGTGCATGGCCTTCTTGGTATCCGCCGGCACGCCCTCGCCCTTGAGGTAGAGCTTGGCGAGCTCGAACTGCGCATCCTGATCGTTGAAGAACGTGGCGGCGTGGTGCAGGTACTCGGCGGCGCGCGCCGGATCTGATTTCAGCGAGATTTCAGGAATGCCGTGCCTCAGGTAGCCGGCGAGCGCGGTGAAGGCCTTGGCCACGAAAGGCGCGCGCTGATCGTCGTCAGGATCGATGTCGGCGTGCTCGTCGGCGAGGCGCTGGAAAATGACGTAGGCCTTGGCGGGATCGGCGTGGGGACCGGTGGTGTCGGCAAACAGGCGGGCCAGATAGAACTCCGCGAGGAACACGCCCTTGCCCGCGGCGTGCTCCAGGGCCGGAAGGGCGACATCGAGGCGTCCAGCTCTCAGCGCGCCCATGCCCTGCTCGAGGGCTGCCTGCGGCGATGCGAATGTCACGCCTCGCGCCGCCAGACTGGCAGTAGAGGCTAGCGCTGAAAACAGCGCTAGCCCGAGGAGCGATCTAGATATCCGCGTAACAGACAACTTCTGCCTTTCCGCCAGCGTGGGTGACAGCGCCCTGACGCGCCGGCCCTACCTGATCCGCATACTTCCTCAAGACCCCGCTCTGGTACGAGTTCGCGGGTGCTTTCCAAGCCTTACGACGCGATTCGAGCTCAGTTGTGTCGACAAGAAGATCAAGTGTGCCGGCCTCGGCATCTATGCGGATGGTGTCACCATCCTGCACCAGTGCGATCGGGCCGCCGACCGCCGCCTCGGGCCCGACATGGCCGATGCAGAAGCCGCGCGTCGCGCCCGAGAAGCGACCGTCCGTGATAAGCGCAACCGACTCGCCCATGCCGCGGCCGTAGAGGGCAGCGGTTGTGGACAACATCTCACGCATGCCGGGGCCACCCTTCGGACCCTCGTAGCGGATGATGATCACGTCGCCAGGATTGATCTTCCCGGCCTCGACTGCCGCAAACGCATCCTCCTCGCAATCGAAGCAGCGCGCCGATCCCTCGAACTGCAGCTTCTTCATGCCAGCCACCTTGACGATGGCGCCGTCGGGCGCCAGCGAGCCCTTGAGGCCGACGACGCCGCCGGTCGGCGAGATCGCGTTCGAGACGGGGTACACGACCTTCTGATCGGTGTTGAACTTCACGCTCTCGAGGTTCTGCTTGATCGTCTTGCCCGTGACCGTGATGCAGTCCTCGTGCAGATAGCCGCCGTCGAGCAGTGCCCGCATGATCTGCGGCACGCCGCCGATCTCGTAGACGTCCTTGGCCACGTACTTGCCGCCCGGCTTCAGGTCGGCGATGTACGGCGTGCGCTTGAAGATCTCGGCAACGTCGAACAGGTCGAAGTCGATGCCACACTCGTGCGCCATGGCTGGCAGGTGCAGCGCGGCGTTGGTCGAGCCACCGGTGGCGGCAACGATCGTCGCTGCGTTCTCGAATGCCTTGCGCGTCGCGATCTCACGCGGACGCAGACCATCGGCGAGCAGCCGCATGACGGCCCGGCCGCTCTCGACCGCGTAATAGTCGCGGCTCGTGTCGGGCGCCGGCGCACCGGCCGAGCCGGGCAGCGCGAGGCCGATCGCCTCGGACACACAGGCCATCGTGTTGGCGGTGAACTGGCCACCGCAGGCACCGGCACCGGGGCAAGCCACACACTCGAGCTCGTGCAGGTCGGCATCCGACATCTTGCCGGCCGAATGCTGGCCGACGCCCTCGAACACGTCAACGACGGTCACGTCCTTGCCGTGGAAGCGGCCAGGCCGGATCGAGCCGCCGTACATGAACACGGCCGGCACGTTGAGACGCAGCATCGACATCATGACGCCGGGCAGAGACTTGTCGCAGCCGGCGATGCCCACCATGCCGTCGTAGCAGTGGCCGCGCATCGTCAGCTCGATGGAATCGGCGATCACCTCGCGCGAGACGAGTGAGGACTTCATGCCCTGGTGACCCATGGCGATGCCGTCGGTGACTGTGATGGTGCAGAACTCGCGCGGCGTGCCGCCCGCCTCGTCGACACCCTTCTTGGCCGACTGGGCCTGCCGCATCAGGGCGATGTTGCACGGGGCCGCTTCATTCCAGCAGGAGACGACGCCGACGAACGGGCGATGGATCTGCTCCTCGGTAAGCCCCATGGCATAGTAGTAGGAGCGGTGAGGCGCCCGCGACGGGCCCTCAGTCACATGGCGGCTCGGCAGCTTGGATTTATCGAATTTTTTGGGGTCCATATCGACCTGATCTCCCGCGAGTTTAGGCATTCCTTGAGCGTGCATGTCCAGGCACGCGCGCGCCCGCACTCTAAGGAGAGCTATCCTTCGGCTCAATGATCCAGTTCGACCCGCCGCTCGGCACGTTATGCAACAATCGCGAGCGGACGGCCGCATTCATGAGGTATTCATACAAGGTGACCCGTTTTTGTGGCCCAATAGAGGCGATTGCAGGGAATTGCGTGGCCTCTGCGCCACAGGTCACAATCCGAGCCAGCGCGGCACCGGAGGTTATCCACACTGGGAGCGCGCCCTTGTGCCGCTCCATGCGAGGAGAGCGGGGCGCTCAGCGTTGAACGGGATACTCGGGCCGGTGACAGCGGCGCGACAGATTGCGTAGATTTGGCTCATGCCCATTAGCGACCTTAAATCTCGCCCCTCCCCTCTCGCAGCCCGCTGGCGAGCCGCGTTGCAGCAGCTCGACGTCGCCGGCCCGTTCGCCTCCGACCCCGGGAGGGATGAGGCTTGGTGGTGGCTCGGCCTGCCAGCCGTGCTACTCGTGGCGTTGGTCGTCATCTGCGCCGTCTGGCCGCACTTCTATGTGGAATGGATCCTGCCCGAAGGGTACGGATTTCTGGAGGTGGGCCACTTCTTCATTCCGCTGGCGGCTGCTCTCATCGCGCTGCGCCTATTGTTCCGCCTCTATGTGCGGCAGCGGCAGCTCCTGTTCTGGTACATCGTCGTGATGGGGCTCGGCTGCTTCTACATCGCTGGCGAGGAGCATAGCTGGGGCCAGCACGTCTTCTCGTGGGAGGCGCCCGACTACTGGGCCGAGATCAACCGGCAGCAGGAAACCAACCTCCACAACGTCAGCGCGTTGTTCAACCACTTCCCGCGCACGGTGCTGGAGATCGCCATCGTCACTGGCGGGCTCGTGATCCCAATCCTGGCTCGGATCACCTCCATCGTGCCCCGGCAGGGGCGGCTGGCCCTGTTCCTTCCACCCGCCACCCTTGTTCCGACAGTGGTCGGGCTGTTGTTCTTCAAATTGAGCGCGACGCTGGACAAGACGAATTTGTTCGCTGACGTGGTTTTTCGGCCCGCCGAAGCCACCGAAAGCTATATCTACTACTTCCTTCTGGGATACATGATCGTGCTCGCGCGCCGAGTCCGCGAGCTCGAGTTGCCCGGCTGTTGAGCCACGCCCGGTTCACGCGATCCTAGTCGATTGCTTTTGCACGGCCGTGGGAAGGGGGATGTTCTCCCCTCCCCTTCCCCGGCTCGTCGCTCTCGTCAGCCCGCGGCTTCCAGCCGGGCGAGCGCCTCGGCGAACTTGGCCTTCTGGGCAAGATAGTCCTCGCGCCGTTCGCGCTCGGTCTCCACGACCTCCTCCGGCGCGCGAGCAACGAAGCTCTCGTTGGCGAGCTTAGCGTCGATCCGAGCGATTTCGCCGGCCGTCTTCTCGATCTCGCGCTTCAGCCGCGCGCGCTCGGCCGCCATGTCGATGATCCCGGCCAAGGGCAGCGCTGCCGTCGTCTCGTCGAACGCGATCAGCACCGCGCCAGCAGGCGCCGACTTATCGAACGCCATGCTGCTCAGCCGTGCGAGGCGGCTGATCGTCTCCCGATGCCGCTCGGCACGCTGAACGACGTCCGCGCTGCTCCCCACCAGCACCAGCGGCACCTTCGCGCCCGCCGGAACGTTCATCTCGGATCTGACCGAGCGGACCTCGCCGACGAGCTTCAGGACCCAGCCGAGCTCCTCGTCCGCCGCCGGATCCGCGAGACCGTCGAGCTGCGGCCAGGCGCTCAGCACCAGCATCGCATCGCGTTTGACGCCGTGCTCGACCATATGCTCCCACAGCTCTTCCGTGATGAACGGCATAAACGGATGCAGGAGCTTCAGCACCTGATCGAGCGTCCAGGCCACCATCGCCCGCGTCTCGGACTTGGCCTCGTCATCGCTGCCACCGAGAACCGGCTTCACCAGCTCCAGGTACCAGTCGCAGAAGATGCCCCAGGTGAATTCGTAGATGGCGCCGGCCGCCTCGTTGAATTTGTAGGCTTCGATTGCCGCCGTCACCGCCTTCGCCGTGCGCTCCGTCTCGCCGGCGATCCAGCGATTGACCGTGAGCTCGGCCGACGCAGGGTCGAAACCCTTGACGCGCACACACTCGTTCATCTCGGCGAAGCGCGCCGCGTTCCAGAGCTTCGTGGCGAAGTTCCGGTAGCCCTCGACGCGCTGGCGAGCGAGCTTGATGTCCCGCCCCTGCGCCGCCATCGCGGCCAGCGTGAACCGCAGCGCATCGGCGCCGAATTGATCGATCAGGTCCAGGGGGTCCATGACGTTCCCCTTGGACTTCGACATCTTCTGCCCCTTCTCGTCTCGGACGAGGGCGTGGATGTAGATGTCGTGGAACGGCACGTCGCGCTTGAAAT
>JAEZHL010000213.1 GCA_023416575.1 Pseudomonadota bacterium | reverse complement strand
ACGCTCGACGAGTATCGCAAGCACATCGAAAAGGATGCGGCCCTCGCTCGCCGTTTCCAGCCGCTCTTCGTCAGCGAGCCGACGGTCGAGGATACGGTCTCCATCCTGCGTGGATTGAAGGAGCGCTACGAGCAGCACCACAAGGTGCGCATTTCAGATTCGGCTCTGGTGACGGCGGCGACGCTCTCGCACCGCTACATCACCGACCGGTTCCTGCCCGACAAAGCGATCGATCTCGTCGACGAGGCGGCGTCACGGCTCCGGATGCAGGTCGATTCCAAACCGGAGGAGCTCGACTCCATCGACCGGGAAGTCGTGCGGCTGAAGATCGAGGCGGAGGCGCTGAAGAAAGAGACCGACGCCGCTTCCAAGGATCGCCTGCAGAAGCTCGAGATGGAGCTGGCGGATCTCGAGGAGCGGTCGCGCGAGCTGACGACGCGTTGGCAGTCCGAGAAGGACAAGCTCGGCAAGGCTGCACAACTCAAGAGCGAGCTCGACCGGGCGCGTAACGAGCTGGCCCAGGCACAGCGCCGCGGCGAATATCAGCGCGCGGGCGAGCTGACCTACGCCGTGATCCCGAAGCTCGAGAAGGAGCTGGCGGGGCTGGAAGAGAAGGGCGAGGGCGGCGAGTTCCTGGAGGAGGCGGTCACGGCCAATCACATCGCGAGCGTGGTCTCGCGCTGGACTGGTGTGCCCGTCGACAAGATGCTCGAAGGCGAGCGCGAAAAGCTCCTGCATATGGAGGAGGCGCTTTCCAAGCGGGTGATCGGCCAGACCGAAGCGGTCGAGGCCGTATCGACCGCCGTCCGCCGTGCGCGCGCCGGGCTGCAGGACCCGAACAGGCCGATCGGTTCGTTCATGTTCCTCGGCCCGACGGGCGTCGGCAAAACCGAGCTGACGAAGGCGCTTGCCCAGTTCCTCTTCGATGACGAGACCGCGTTGGTGCGCATCGATATGAGCGAGTACATGGAGAAGCACTCCGTCGCCCGCCTGATCGGCGCTCCGCCTGGCTATGTCGGCTACGAGGAAGGCGGCGCCTTGACGGAGGCGGTGCGGCGGCGGCCATACCAGGTGGTGCTGTTCGACGAGATCGAGAAGGCGCACCCGGACGTGTTCAACGTGCTGTTGCAGGTGCTCGATGATGGGCGGCTGACGGACGGTCAGGGCCGCACAGTCGACTTCAAGAACACGCTGATCATCATGACGTCGAACATCGGGGCGGAATATCTGGTCGCCCTCAAGGACGATGAAGACGCCGATTCGGCACGTTCCTACGTGCTGGCCGAAGTGAAGACGCGATTCCGGCCGGAATTTCTGAACCGGATCGATGAGATCATCGTGTTCCATCGCCTCAAGCGGGATCAGATGACGGCAATCGTGGACATCCAGCTCGGACGTCTGCAACAGCTGCTAGCTGATCGCAAAATCCGGCTCGAGCTCGACGATCAGGCGCGCACCTGGCTGGCCAATCGCGGCTACGAGCCCGCCTATGGCGCCCGTCCGCTGAAGCGCGTGATCCAGAAACACGTCCAGGACCCGCTGGCCGAGCAGATTTTGGCCGGGCGCGTGGTTGATGGCGAGACGGTGAGGATCACCGTTGGCGATGGTAGGCTCGTGATCAACGGCGAGCCGGTCAAAGCCGCAGCGTAATGAAGTAGGAAGCACAACGGCCTGACTCTGGATGGGTCAGGCCGTTGTCACGTCTATCGCATCATTCGACTTCGGCGGGATCTCTTATCGGCTCGCCGTCACGACAGGCGCGCGGCGCATCAGCTCGTCGATCCGCGCCCGCTCCTTCTGGAATTCTGCGAGTTGACGTCCCGTGAGCTGACGTTCACGCGGAACCTGCAGGTTGAGCGGGTTGACGAAGCGGTTGTTGATCAGCACCTCGTAGTGCAGGTGGGGGCCGGAAACGAGACCCGTGCTGCCAACGTAGCCGATGACCTGCCCCTGTTTCACCTTGACGCCTTCCTTGATCCCGGGCGCGTGCTTGGTCATATGCGCGTAGGTCGTCTGGTAGCCGTTGGCATGCCGGATGCGGGCGTAGTTTCCGTACTGACCCTTGCGACCAGCTTCCTCGATGATTCCGCTACCCGCCGCCAGAATTGGAGTGCCCGGCGGAGCAGCCCAATCGATGCCAGTGTGCATCTTCGGGACGCCGAGCACTGGATGCATGCGCGTTCCAAAGCCCGACGTCAGCCGAACGGAATCGCTTCGGACCGGCCGGCGCATCAAGAACCGCTTCGAGTTGTTGCCGTGCTCGTCATAATAGTCGACGAGCCCGTCCGGTGTCCGAAAACGCCAGAACCGCTGCGTTTCGCCACCTGAAATGATCGCGGTATAGAGCAGCTCGCCAGGGGTGCTGTCCGGCCCCGCGTCCTCTTTCACATCGAAGAAGAAGTCGACGGCATCGCCCTGCCGGACGCGCCTGCGAAAATCCGTTTCGTAAGCATGGATACGCAGGATCTGGAGGACGGTTTCATTCGGCACGCCCTCGGTGAGCGCCGAATGGTAAATGCTGGTGTAGAGGCTCGAGGACTGAACCTTGTCGCTGTCTCCGAGCACGGCGCGGGCAGTCCTATCGTCATACGGGCTCGAGCTGGCGACGTACTCGCCCGCCGTATTGCGATAGACGGTGATCTTGTGCTCGTGCGCTTCGGTAAAAATGCTGAATCGAATGGGCTCCGCCTTGTCCGGCCTTGTCGGCGAGGGGACGAGCGTTGCGTGCACCTCATGACCCGGCGTCAGAGCGCTGTCCGGGAACTTCGGCAAAGCCGCTTCCAGCATGGCGCGGACCTGCCAGGGCACGGCCCCGAGGCGCTGCAGGAT
>JAEZHL010000159.1 GCA_023416575.1 Pseudomonadota bacterium | reverse complement strand
GGCCCGAACGGGTCGGCTGCTACATGCTGCCCTATCGCTACACCTCGAACGAGAGCTTGTCCGATGCTTCCGCCTGCGCCGAGGCGCTCGGCGTGGGCTACGAGGTCCTGCCGATCGAGGCCCCGGTCTCCGGCTTCACTACCGCTCTCGAACGCGTGTTCGAGGGCCGGCAGCCGGACACGACCGAGGAGAACATCCAGAGCCGCGTGCGCGGCAGCATGCTGATGGCGATCTCCAACAAGTTCGGCAGCATGCTGATGACTACCGGCAACAAGTCGGAGATGTCGGTTGGCTATGCCACGCTCTACGGCGACATGAACGGCGGCTTCAACCCGATCAAGGACCTCTACAAGTTGCAGGTCTACCGCCTTGCCCATTGGCGCAACGCGAATGTGCCGAAGGGCGGCAAGGGACCGGCTGGTGTCGTCATTCCGGAGAACATCCTGACGCGCGCGCCCTCGGCGGAGCTGCGCGAAAACCAGACGGACCAGGATTCGCTGCCGCCCTACGAGGTGCTCGATGACATCCTGGAGTGCCTGGTCGAGCAGGAAATGCCGCTGCCGGAAATCATCGCCCGCGGCCATGCGCCGGAGACCGTGAAGCGGGTCGAGCGCATGTTGTACCTGGCCGAATACAAGCGGCGGCAGGCCGCGCCGGGGGTCAAGATCACCGCCCGCAGCTTCGGCCGCGACCGGCGTTATCCAATCACGAACAGGTTCCGCGAGAGCGTCGATCCGGCATCCGGGCAATCCTCGCCGATGGCGGCGCCCCGCATGGTTGCCCCGCGTGCCGATGGTGGCGAGGTCTCATGAGTCAACCGTCACGCGCGGCGCACTGGGGCAGTCCCACGGACGAGCCCGAGGAGCAGCATGGCCGAGCCGACATTCCAAGCGCGCGCATTGCAGCTGGCTGAGCGCATCGATCTCAAGGGGCTGGAGCGCGAGGAGCAACTGTCGAGCAACCCGCTCGCCTTCCCGGTCGGCAGGGACGGCTTGGTCGTGCTGTTTCGGTTCGGGGCTGCGGTCTTCATTCACATGACCCCTCTCCAGGAGGAGGAGATCATCGCCGGGCTCAAGGACCGGCTGATCGAGCCGCTTGATGAGCGCGAAGCCGAGAGCGTCAGCATCGCAATAAACTCGAACGCAGAGGATTCGCTGGCCATCAGCGGCAACATCGAGCTGAGGAACGCGGCGCCGGAGCGGCTCCTGCTGATTGCGGAGGCGCTGGCCGTCAGCGTTGCTCTTGCTTACGACGAGCGCCGGATCGCCAAAGCCTTCGATCGCATCGAGCCGGTGGCCAGCAGCCTGAAGCGTAAGAAGCTGCTGCGCGGCAGCCGTTCGAACCTTGTCGGTCAGATCGGCGAAGCGCTGCTCATCCAGCAGCGACTGGCGGGCCGCATCGAGATGGCCGACCGTCCCGACGTGCTCTGGGATCACCCCGAGCTCGAGCGGCTCTGGGTGAGGCTCGCCGACGATTACGACCTCGCGCCGCGCGCCCGTGCGATCGGGCAGAAGCTCGAGGTGATTCGCGAGACCGCGGATACCATGGCTGACCTGCTGGCGACCCGGACGAGCCACCGCCTCGAGTGGTACATCATCGCCCTGATCCTCATCGAGGTTCTGCTCGGCCTCTATGACCGGTTCCTGAAATGAGCAAGGTGGCGCGGAAGCGTGCTTGCCAGTAGCGAGGGGCAGTGTAGGCTGGCCTGTCGTGCGAGCCCGAGGCTCGGCGGCTGGCCGCGGCAACGCAACAAAGCCGCGAATCGCATGGCGCATCGGACTGCGATCGGCTAACCGAAACCGCACCGTGCAGCAGAACCTGAAGACACAGAGTCCCCTATGACCGTCACTGTCCGCTTCGCCCCGAGCCCGACCGGGCGCCTGCACATCGGCAATATCCGCACCGCAGTGCTGAACTGGCTTTTCGCCCGCAAGCATCGCGGCAACTTCATTTTGCGGCTCGACGACACCGACCGGCAGCGCTCGACGGAGGAGTTCGCTGCTGGCATTCGCACGGATCTCTCCTGGCTTGGGCTCGTCTGGTCCCGGGAAGAGCGCCAGTCGGACCGGACCGCACGCTATGACGCTATCGCCGCCGAGCTGAAGCGCGCCGGCCGCCTCTACCCCTGCTACGAGACGGAAGAGGAGCTCGACCGTCGCCGCAAACGCCAGCTCGCCCGCGGGGCTCCACCCATCTACGACCGCAGCGCGCTCAAGCTGTCGGAGGAAGAGCGGAATCAGCTCGAGGCGGAGGGCCGCCGCCCTTACTGGCGCTTCAGGCTGGCCAATACCGACACGGCGGACTCACTGAAGCCGCTACCGACGCTGGTGAGCTGGGTCGACCTCGTGCGCCGCGATCAGGCGGTCGATATCGGATCGCTTTCCGACCCGGTGCTCATCCGCGCCGACGGCACGTACCTCTATACGTTCACGAGCGTGGTCGACGATATCGACATGGGGGTCACTCACATCATCCGCGGCGAGGACCACGTCACCAACACGGGCGTGCAGATTCAGATTTTCGAGGCTTTGGGCGCCGAGCCGCCGGTGTTCGGGCATCACTCGCTCCTCATCGACGCTGCGGGCCAGGCGCTGTCGAAGCGGCTCGGTCATCTCTCTGTCGCCTCATTGAGGGATACCGGCTTCGAGCCGATGGCCATCCTGAGCCAAGCGGCGCTCGTCGGCACCTCCGAAGCGGTCGAGGTGCACGACAACATCGACGAGCTGGCGGACCTCGTCGACCTGGAGTCCATCTCGCGCGCGCCGGCGCGCTTCGACGAGGCAGAGCTTCGCACGCTCAACGCGCGCCTTCTGCAGCAGACGCCCTATGCCGCCGTTGCCCCACGCCTTCAGGAGCTTGGCATCACGGGCGGGGAAGCGTTCTGGCTCGCGATTCGCGGCAACATCACGTTCCTCGCCGACGCCGGCCCGTGGTGGGCGGTCGTTTCGCAGCCCATCACGCCCGTCATCGAGGATGAGGGCTTTTGCGCCCGCGCCGCAGAGCTGCTGCCGCCCGCACCTTGGGACGAGAGCACCTGGGGCGCATGGACAGCGGCCCTTAAGTCCGAGACCGGGCGCAAAGGCCGGGCGCTTTTTCACCCGCTCCGGCTGGCCCTCACCGGCCACGAGCACGGCCCCGAGCTGAAGGCGCTTCTGCCGCTGATCGGACCCGACCGTGCCGCCGCGCGCCTCCGTGGCGAGGCCGCTTAGAGCGCGGTAACCACGTCGTATGCTAGAGTGAAATGCCGGTGAAGAAATAGGGCCCGAGCCCGACCGTGAACACCAGGCAGCCGTAGAGGCTGTGCTCGAGCCATACGGCCCACAACGACCGGGTGACGTTGTAGCGATAGGCGAACAGCAGCCCGGTGGCGAACGTGCCAGCGACGGCGATCCAGTTGCCGAAGATGATGTGTGCGAAACCGAACAGGGCCGCATTGGTGAAAATCGCCGCCCACTTACTGGTGCCGAACAGCGGACCGTAGCGGTGGAAGAAAAAGGTACGGTAGACGAACTCCTGCGTCAGCACGGACATCACCGGGTAGAGCACCATGATGGACAGCCACAGGCGCGGCGCGCGGCGGGGGAAGGAGAAAAATCCTGCCGGGTGTAGCGCATAGGCGGCATACGTGATGGCGCTGCCCAGGATCAGGAAAGTGCCCAGGATGGCAGCCAGATCACCCAGGGAAAACCCGCGCACGAGCTCGCGCCGCAGCAGGAATGTCGGGTCCCAGAGGAGGTAGGCGAAAAAGCCGAACAGAATCGGCTGTAGCACGATGAAGAGCGGCAGTCTGAGTGCGTAGAGGGCGTAGCTGATGAGGAGCGGCGCCCCGATGAAGAAAACGACGATTTCGAACACCAGTCGCAGACGCCGGCCGAGTCCCGGCGCGACAATGGCCTCCTCGCGCGGCAGAGTGCCTGCCGCGCTCAGGCCAACGATGGCCTTCATTCAGACGCTACTCCGCAGCGGTCAGCTTTTTGAAGGTCGCGGAGATGGTGTGCCGCAGCTTGTGAAAACCCTTCGAGCCTTCGCTGGTCATCCAGTTCATTTGCAAGGAACGGCGCGGCCCCTCGAATGGGTGATGGCCATGCCAGGAGTTATCCGAACGCTTGAAGACAAGCAGGGTTCCGTTGTCCGGCGGCACCTCGGTGACGAAGTCGTCGACATCGTGACCGTTACGCAGGATGCGCAGTCGTCCGCCGTCATGCGGCCAGTTCTCATTGAGGTAAAGCAGAACGGTGACGATCTTGTCCTTGGAATCGGTGTGGATCTGGCCGTCCTTGCTGCGCGTATAGCCCCGCAGGGAATACATCTTGGGCCGCCCTTCGAGGTCGAGCCCGAGTTTCTCCTCGATGGCTGCCTGGAACTCAGGGCCGTCAAGCTCGTCGATGACCTCCTTGATGACCATCCCCGCATCGAGGCTCTCGATGGGAAATGAGCCACCACGGTCGATCTTGGGATAGGTCTCGTTGATGCGCCGTAGACTGTCGGGTGACAGAAACCCCGGAACTACGGTGAACGTGAATGGATCGGTTTCAAGCTTGGCCGCGCGGAGGCGGTCCAGATTGAGATGCGCCATGGCCCTTGTTCCCAACCCTCGGTTCCCGTCTAATTATGATCGGCCAGATTAACCGGCCTCCCCAAGTGCAGCCAAGCTGGCCGATCGCATGAGATAGCGTCGCTCGACCTCGGCAGCGATATAGGCCGCCGAATGGATTGCAGGATAGTGCCATTCTTCCAGCCGTGTCACGGGGACGGGCAGCGGCCGTGTCGCACCGACCCGGCGCAATGCCTCGTGAAAGCGGCGGAACTTTGCGCTGCCGGCTGACGGCTCGAATACATAAACCGGCTTTCCGGTGGCACATGCCTCGCCCGTCATGTTGACGGAGTCGGCCGTCACGACCAGCCAGTCGGCCGCTGCAAGGAAGTGTGGATAAGGGTTGGGCCCGGAGCCGTCCCAGAACACGCGCGGCCGTTCCCGTGTCGCCGCGTCCGCCACGCGATGCAGCCTGGCGTGAGTCCGGCGCGAGGGGGTGACCATGAAGCTCGCACCGAGATGGCCGAGGGAGATGAGTCCCGCCGCGAGGCGATCGTCATCTGCATCCGTGAACTTGTAGGTTCCATTCTTGCCGCCGAGGATGACAGCAACGCGTGGATACGGCAGGGCAGCAATTTCAGGGGGCAGCTCGCGCCGGAGCGCGGCGAGTCGCTGCGCCGAAAAGCTATGCGGCGAGGTGATCGTGGTGATCACATTGCTCCCGCGGCGGCGATCGTGCTCCGGCACCCAGATCAGGTCCGCGGTATTTGCTCCGGACTTGGGGTCCTGCAGCACGACGGTGAATGTGGTAGGTCCGGCGGCGCGGCGTAGCGCACGAATGTAGGGGATACTGGCGCGGCCCGTCGCAATCGCGACCGTTGGCCATGGCGGCGCGAGCAAGCCGCCTGCCACGTGCGGGCGATCGTTGGGTGGCGGCGGCCCCCAAGGCGCCAGCACCTTCCAGATGCCGCGCGGGTTCACGCACCGCATTTCGTAGTCGAGGCCCAGCGCGTCCGCCACGCCCTTGGCCTGGACAACCATTCCGGCCTTGCCGTCGGTGAGGATCCAGGCCCGTGCGCCCGCGAGCGCGCCCCGCGGCTGGTCATTGATTGGTGCGTCCTGCTGCATGGAGGAGTTCTCGCCAATAGACAGCCCTCTGTCGATGCCGCCTGCCGCCGCATGGCCAACGGGCTCCTCATACCTGCTCGACTGATTCGGCCACGGGCGTGCAGTTGCCATCGACGGGCAACGGTCCTATCCAGCGGGGATCGGCCCGACCCGGGCCGCTGATTGGACGAGCGACATCTCATGCGTTCCCGCCTCGACGTCATCGACTGGCGCATCCTGAAGGAGCTGCAGGCCGACGGCCGCGTCACCAACGTCGCCCTCGCGCAACGGATCGGCATCAGCGCGCCGCCCTGCCTGCGAAGGGTCCGCGCCCTGGAGGAGGCCGGGTTCATCACCGGCTACCACGCCAGCGTCGACGAGCAGCGACTCGGCTTCGAGCTCACGGCGTTCGCGATGGTCGGACTGCACAGCCAGGCCGAGGCTGACCTGCACGCCTTCGAGAACCGGGTGCTCGGCTGGCCGCTGGTGCGGGAAGCCTACATGATGTCGGGGGAAACCGATTACGTGCTGAAGTGCGTGGCCCCGGATCTGACCACCTTCCAGAACTTCGTCATCCGCGAGCTGACGGCGGCGCCGAACGTTGCCAGCGTCAAGACCTCGCTTGCGATCCGGCGTGCCAAGCAGGAGCCCGGCGTGCCCATCGGCTTTGCGCGGTCGTAAGAAAATGCCCGCCAGGATTGGCGGGCTGGACTGTGGACGGAGCGATGGCGTCACCCCCTCTTAGGGGCCCCGCTCAGCTCATTTGAACTGGACGTTGATGATCTCGTACGAGCGCGCACCCTTCGGCGTCGTCACCTCCGCCGAGTCGCCCTTGGATTTGCCGATCAGCGCGCGTGCGATGGGAGAGCCGATCGAAATCTTGCCCTCGCGGACGTTCGCCTCCAGCTCGCCGACGATCTGATACTTGACCTGCTCGTCGGTGTCCTCGTCGACGAGAGTCACGGTCGCCCCGAACTTCACCGTGCTGCCGGAGAGCGTGCTCGGGTCGATCACCTCGGCGCGCGAGAGCTTGTCCTCGAGCTCCGCGACCTTGGCCTCGTTCATCCCCTGCGCTTCCTTGGCCGCATGGTACTCCGCGTTCTCACTCAGGTCGCCGTGAGAACGCGCTTCCGCAATGGCCTGGATGATGCGCGGCCGCTCCTCCGATTTGAGGCGATGCAGCTCAGCCTCGAGCCGCTTATAACCCTCGACGGTCATGGGCACGCGTTCGGTTGCCATCGTCTTAAAGTCTCCTCGCCGGCACACGGATGCACCGGAGCCGCACCTGCAGGAACCTCACTCGCTACCGGAAAATCGGCGAGCCCCCGAGAACAATAGCTAGTGTAGGGAAGCCCGCTATCAAGCGGTACTTCCCGCATAGCTTTGCAGAGGCGCGACCTTCAAGGTATCGGACTTTAGGGCTTTGATGGCCCTGGTTACAGCAATCGCACCAGCGAGAGTAGTATAATAAGGCACGTGATTCAGCAAGGCAGTGCGCCGGATGTCCTTGGAGTCGGCCAGCGCACGCGCGCCTTCGGTCGTGTTGAAGACGATCGCGATCTCGCGATTCTTCATGCTGTCGACGATGTGCGGACGGCCTTCCAGCACCTTGTTGACCGCCTCGCACGGGATTCCGTGCTGCTCGAGGTGCCGCTTGGTGCCCCGCGTCGCGACGATCCGGAAGCCCATCTCCACCAGATCGCGGACCGGCGCCACGACTTTCTCCTTGTCGGAGTCCTTGACCGACACGAAGACCGTGCCGGACGTCGGCAGTGCCTGCCCCGCCGCAATCTGGCTCTTGCCGAAGGCCATCGCGAAGTCGCGGTCGAGACCCATGACCTCACCCGTCGAGCGCATCTCCGGCCCGAGCACCGGATCGACCCCGAGGAACCGGGCGAACGGGAAGACCGCTTCCTTCACCGCGATGTGGTCGAGCTTCGGCGTCTCGAGGCCGAACGAGGCGAGCGGCCGTCCCGCCATCACCTGCGCCGCGATGCTGGCGATCGGCTTGCCGATCACCTTGGCGACGAACGGGACCGTGCGGCTGGCGCGCGGATTGACCTCCAGGATGTAGACGACACCGTCCTTGATCGCGAACTGGACGTTCATCAGGCCGATGACGCCAAGCGCCAGTGCCAGCTCGCGCGTCTGGCGCTCGAGCTCGGCAACCATCGCGGCATCGAGCGAATGGGGCGGCAGCGAGCAAGCCGAGTCGCCCGAATGGATGCCCGCTTCCTCGATGTGCTCCATCACGCCGGCAACGAACGTGTCTTTACCGTCCGCCAGGCAGTCGACGTCCACCTCGATGGCGTCCGACAGATAGCGGTCGATCAGCAGCGGCCGCCGCTCCGAGACGACGAGCTCGGACGGCCGGTCGAGCGTCGCCGAAAGCCGGGCGACGTAGCGATCGACGTCGGACCCGTCGTGGACGATCTCCATCGCCCGCCCGCCGAGCACGTACGACGGCCGGATCATCACCGGAAAACCGATGCCGTCGGCAACAGCGCGCGCCTCGGCCGGCGAGCGCGCGATTCCGCTCTCGGTCTGCCTCAGCCCGAGCCTGTCGATCAGCGCCTTGAACCGGTCGCGATCCTCCGCGAGGTCGATGGCGTCCGGCGAGGTGCCGAGAATGGGCACACCCGCCGCCTCCAGCGCACTCGCCAGCTTCAGCGGCGTCTGTCCGCCGAACTGGACGATGACACCCTTGACCGTGCCGCTCGCCTGCTCGGTGCGAATGATCTCGAGCACGTCCTCGGCCGTCAGCGGCTCGAAGTAGAGGCGGTCCGAGGTGTCGTAGTCGGTGGAGACGGTCTCCGGGTTGCAGTTGACCATGATGGTCTCGTAACCCGCAGCCGTCAGCGCGAAGCAGGCATGGCAGCAGCAGTAGTCGAACTCGATGCCTTGGCCGATGCGGTTCGGACCACCGCCCAGGATGACCACCTTCTCGCGCGTGGAGGGCCGCGCCTCACACTCCGGATTGCCCGTCAGCCCGCGCTCGTAGGTCGAATACATGTACGCCGTCGGCGAGGCGAACTCGGCCGCGCAGGTGTCGATGCGCTTGTAGACCGGCTCGACGCCGAACTCCTTCCGGCGCCGCCGCACGTCGGCTTCCGCCAGCCCGGCCAGCTTCGCCAGCCGTGCATCGGAAAAGCCCATCGCCTTGAGGCCGCGGAACTGGTCCGCCGTCGGCGGCAGCCCATGCGCGGCAACTCGCGCCTCGGCGTCGACGATCTCCTGCAGGCGCTCGATGAACCAGGGATCGATCTTGCAGGACGCGTGCACCTGCTCGTGATCGAGACCCAGCCGCAGCGCCTGCGCCACCTTGAGAATGCGGTCAGGGGCCGGCCGGCCGAGAGCGGCGCGGATGGCATTCTTGTCATCGCCCTGCCCCAGCCCTTCGATCTCGATGTCGTCGAGGCCGGTGAGCCCCGTCTCCATCGAGCGCAGCGCCTTCTGCAGGCTCTCTGCGAAGGTCCGGCCGATGGCCATCACCTCGCCGACCGACTTCATGGACGTGGTGAGCGTCGAGTCGGCGCCGGGGAACTTCTCGAAGGCGAACCGCGGGATCTTGGTGACGACGTAGTCGATGGTCGGCTCGAACGCCGCCGGCGTCGCGCCGCCAGTGATGTCGTTCTCGAGCTCGTCGAGCGTATAGCCAACCGCGAGCTTTGCCGCGACCTTGGCAATCGGGAAGCCCGTTGCCTTGGAGGCGAGAGCCGATGAGCGCGACACGCGCGGGTTCATCTCGATGACCACGAGGCGGCCATCTTCCGGGTTGACGGCGAACTGCACGTTGGAGCCGCCGGTCTCGACACCGATCTCGCGCAGCACCGCAATCGAGGCGTCGCGCATGATCTGGTATTCTTTGTCGGTCAGCGTCAGGGCCGGCGCGACGGTGATGGAATCACCCGTGTGCACGCCCATCGGGTCGACGTTCTCGATGGAGCAGATGATGATGCAGTTGTCCGCGCGATCGCGGACCACCTCCATCTCGTACTCTTTCCAGCCGAGCACGCTTTCCTCGACCAGCACCTGGTTCGTCGGGGACGCATCGAGCCCGCGCTCGATGATCTCGACGAACTCCTCCTTGTTGTACGCGACGCCGCCACCCGTGCCGCCGAGCGTGAACGAGGGGCGGATGATGGCGGGCAAGCGCACGTGCTCGAGGGCGGCCAGCGCCTCGGGCATCGAGTGAGCCAGCATCGACCGGGGCGTGTCGAGGCCGATCCGACCCATCGCCTCGCGGAAGAGCTGGCGGTCCTCGGCCTTGTCGATGGCCTCCGCCCGGGCGCCGATCATCTCGACCCCGTAGGCGGACAGGACACCCTGCTTGTGCAGTGCCAGAGCGGTGTTCAGCGCCGTCTGGCCGCCCATGGTCGGCAGCAGCGCGTCTGGACGCTCCTTGGCGATGATCTTGGCGACGATCTCCGGCGTGATCGGCTCGATGTAAGTTGCATCGGCCAAGTCGGGATCCGTCATGATGGTGGCCGGGTTCGAGTTGACCAGAATGATCCGGTAACCCTCGGCCTTCAGCGCCTTACAGGCCTGCGTGCCTGAATAGTCGAACTCGCAGGCTTGCCCAATGACGATGGGCCCCGCGCCGATGATGAGGATGGATTTGATGTCTGTGCGTTTGGGCATGTTGGGGGCGTGTTCTATTGCAGCGCGGCGTGTTTGGCTATAGCGCCCGACAGCGGGTCGTCGCCGCATCCTCTCACAGTTGCGAACTCACTTGTGGAATGCGCCTTTTTCGCGCAGCCTGGAAAACGACGCGCCACCGATGAGCAACGCTCCGGCAGCACGCGTGCCCCGCCCGGCTTCCGGCAGCCCGATTCCCGAGGCCCCGATCCGGGATGATTTTCCATCCGGATGACCGCCTCCGCCAGGGGGCCGCCCCAGATGGGACCGGGCAGCTTCGGCAGAGGTGATGGACACGAGGTGAGCGGGTGTCGATCGAGGACGAGATACGGACATTGCAACAGATCCCGATGTTTCGGGATCTGGAGGTGAGCAAGCTCAAGCTGATGGCCTTCGCCGGGCAGCGGATCACCTATCGGATGGAGGAGGCCCTGTTCGAGGAGGGAGCGATATCCGATGCAGTCTACATCATCCTTGCGGGCGAGGTCGACGTGCTCCGCTCCGGCGACGCCGGCGACGTGCTGCTGGCGCGTATCGGCGAGAATGGCCTGATTGGCGAAATGGGCGTCCTCTGCGACAAGCAGCGCACGGCAAAAGTCGTCGCCCGTACCGACGTCGAGGCCCTGCGGATCGATCGCATGACCTTCATGCACATCGTGCAGCAGGTCCCCCAGCTTGCCATGGCGATCATCCGGGAGCTCATCAACAGGATAGAGAACGCCAACGACCGCCTGGCGACCCGCGGGCCGTCTCGCGATCAGGAGACGTGAGCGGGTCGCCAGGGGTGGGGGCAGGAGTTAGGACGAAGAGCAAAGGAAAAGGGTGCCTCTTCGGGGGGAGACCTAGAGGCACCCTGAACCACCGATCGAGTTTAGGGGGCATGACCAGTGGTCGAATGCGTAACGTGGACCCTCGAAAATGGTTCCTTCACGGACGATGCATTTCAACTAACACTCAACGATCGTGGCATAATCGCAACAGTTTGAACCGCCCCGACTGATCCAGACCCGCCCGCTCCCACCAACTGCAACTGAAAGCCGATCCAGAATGCGCCCGATCCTGCTCACAGCGCTTGTCCTTGCCACATATCCCCTCCTCGCTGATGCCAGTGCGGCCCAGGACGACCCCGTCGATCGAGGCCGCGTGATGGCGGAACGCCTTTGTGCCACGTGCCACATGCATCCCGGACAGGGCGAAAAGGCGTCTGCGAGTGGCGTGCCGAGCTTCATCGCCGTGGCGAATCGGGAAGGACAGACCGCCGAGGGCGTCGAGGCATGGCTGCAGTCCGTTCCGCCGATGATGCCGAATCATCGCCTCACCCGGGACGAGATCTTCAATCTGGCCGCATTCATCATGTCCCTGCGAAAGGGGCCGTAGGCTTCATACTCCGCCACCAGCTGTTGCAGCAGCCGGCGACGAATGCTTAGACAAGAGTTGCGCGACTGACGAAGGGATGTGGCCATGACGCTGCTTCGCACGAACTCCAAGATCGAAGCCGAGTATCGGGCCCGGACCCAGCGGTCGGCGGAGCTCTACGAAGAGGCTCGCAAGGTGATCCCGGCCGGGCTCACGCACGATTCGCGCACGCTGCTCCCCTACCCCATCTACGTCGAGCGGGCGGCCGGACCGCGCAAGTGGGATGCCGACGGCAACGAGTACGTCGACTTCTACGGCGGCCACGGCGCCCTGCTCCTCGGGCACAGCCATCCGGCAGTGGTCGAGGCGGTGACACGCCAGCTCCCCCTCGGAACCCACTGGGGAGCCTCGCACGAGATGGAAGTCCGTTGGGCCGAGCTCGTGAACCGTCTCGTGCCCTGTGCCGAGCGCGTGCGCTTCACCGCTTCGGGCACCGAGGCCTCGCATCTCGCGTTGCGGCTGGCGCGTGCCTTCACCGGCAAGACCAAGGTGATCCGCTTCGTTGGCCACTTCCACGGTTGGCACGATCAGGTCGCGGCCGGCTCCAATTCCCACTTCGACGGCGGCGTCCCGGCCGGCATTCTCTCCGGGATCGTCAACGAGACGATCCTCCTGCCCGCCGACGATCCGGCCCGGGTCGCCGATACGCTCGCGCGGCGGGACGATGTCGCCGCGGTGCTGCTCGAGCCGTCAGGGGCCTCGTGGGGGCAGGTGCCGCTGCCTCCGGGGTTCATCGCCCAGCTGCGCGAGATCACCCGCCAGCATGGCACCGTGCTGATCTTCGACGAGGTCATTACCGGCTTCCGCTGGTCGCGCGGCGGGGCGCAGGCGCGCCTCGGCGTCACGCCGGACATGTGCGTGCTGGCGAAGATCGTCGCCGGCGGACTGCCGGGTGGCGCGGTCTCGGGCCGTGCCGACATCATGGACCAGCTCGATGCGGCCGCAGCCAAGAGCGCCGGGCGGGAGAAGATCGGCCATCAAGGCACGTTCAATGCCAACCCGCTGTGTGCCGCTGCCGCCGTGGCAACGCTGTCCATCATCGAGAAGGAGAACGTGTGCGAGGCGGCCGAACGGACAGCTTCGGAAATCCGGGCCGGCATGCGCCAGATCCTCGTCGAAGAGCAGGTGCCTTGGGGCATCTACGGCGAGGCGTCGACGTTCATCGTCTTCCAGAACCCGACGAATCTGCCCATCGATCCGGCGACCTTCGATCCGCTTCAGCTCGGCTTCGCCGGCCTGAAGGGCAACCGCAACCCCGAGCGCACCAACCGGTTCCGCATCGCGCTCCTGGCCAACTGTGTCGACATCATGGGCATCGGCGGCCTCGTCTCAGCGACTCACGGTGCCCGCGAGGTGGCCCAAACGCTCGATGCCTTCCGGACTGCCGTGCGATGGATGAAGGCGGAAGGGGACGTCTGAGCCGCGTCGCCGTGAAGTCGTAATTTAAGTCATCGTGCGGGTTCCGCGACCTCACGACTTCACGGTTTCGCGCCAGCGACGGACGCTTCCCACATCGTCAGCGCCTGCTTGGTTGCCGCAACGTCGTGGACGCGAATGATCTGCGCTCCCTGACCAACGGCCGCCAGGGCCGCTCCGATCGAGCCGAAGACGCGGTCTGCGGGCTGCTCCACACCGGTCAACGTGCCGATGAACCGCTTGCGGGAGACGCCAATGAGAATGGGCAGCCCGAGGGCATGCAACATCGCGGTTTCAGCCATCAGCGCAAGATTGTGCTGGAGCGTCTTGCCGAAACCGATGCCGGGATCGAGGATCAGGCGCGAGCGGTCGATGCCCGCCGCCTCCGCCGCCCCCACCCGCTCCTCGAGATAGTCGAAAACGTCGAGCACCACATCGTCGTAGCGCGGGTCGCGTTGCATCGTCTTGGGATCGCCGAGACTGTGCATCAGCACCACGGGCAGGCCGCTCTCGGCCGCCGCGTCCAGGGCGTCCGGATCGTGCGTGAGCGCTGAGACGTCGTTGAGGATATCGGCCCCAGCATCGGCCGCCCGGCGCATCACCTCGGCATTGCGGGTGTCGATCGAAATGAGCGCGCGCGTGCGCCCCGCCAGCCCCTCGATGACCGGCATCAGGCGGATGAGCTCTTCCTCGACGGAAACCGGATCGGAGCCGGGACGGGTCGACTCGGCGCCGAGATCGAGGATATCGGCCCCCTCCTCGACCAGCCTCAGCGCGTGCTCGATCGCCGCCTCAGGCTTCGCCCAGCGCCCGCCATCGGAAAAACTGTCCGGCGTCACGTTGACGATGCCCATGATCCGCGGCCGGTCGAGCGCCAGCCCCGCGATGCGCGGCCGTGGCTGGCGCAGCCCCTCGAAGAGCTCTGCTGCCGCCATGCCGAGCTGGCCCCAGTCGCGCTCGCAATATTCGCCGAGGTCGAACACCCGCGCCCGCCGGCGCCCCGGACCGCTGCGCTCGATCGCCTCCAGGCCCATGAATTCGAGCCAGCCGCCCGCGAGGCTCAGGCCCGCCCCGCCCTGCTCGTCACCGCGTTGAACGGTCGGGGTAAGGCCGATGGGTCTGACGTAAAGATCGCGGGTCATGGAGCGGTCGTTGGCTCGAGTCGTCGTGACGTTCTGAAGTTGCTGGATCGTGACCCACGAAATGCTGATCCCACGATCCACGCAACAAAAAAGCGGCTGCAGATCGCTCCGCAGCCGCTCCACTCGTATTCGTCAGTCTCAGACCTGCGGCTGAGGCTCCATCCCACCGGCACCCGGCTCCTCGCGTGGGCGAATGCGGCCGGCAGTCGGAACGGCGGTTCCGATCGGACCCTTCGTGTCCTCGTCGTCGTCGCGGCGGACGATCTTCTCGCCGCGCATGACCGCCAGGCACTCCTCGCCGCTGATGGTCTCGAACTCCATCAGCGCCTGCGTGATCGCCTCGAGTTCCTTGGTATGCGAACCGATGATCTCCCAGGCCTTCTTCTCGCCGTCGGTGACGATGCGCCGGACCTCCAGGTCGATCAGCCTTGCTGTGTCTTCCGACATGTGCTGGCTCTGCGTGACCGAATGTCCGAGGAAGACCTCCTGCTGGTTCTCGTTGTAGCGCAGCGGCCCGAGCTTCTCGCTCATACCCCACTCGGTCACCATGCGCCGCGCCAGATCGGTCGCCTGCATGATGTCGCTCGAGGCACCCGTGTTGAGATGCTCCTTGCCATAGATCGTCTGCTCGGCGACGCGACCACCGAAGCACATGGCGATCTTGGCCTCGCACCACTGCTTGGAATAGCTGAGCTTGTCGCGCTCCGGCAGGCTCATGGTGACACCCAGCGCACGGCCGCGCGGGATGATCGTCACCTTGTGCAGCGGGTCGCCGCCCGGCATCACGATGTTGACCAGCGCGTGCCCTGCCTCGTGGTAGGCGGTCGCGAGCTTCTCCTCCTCGGTCATGGCCATCGACCGGCGCTCGGCGCCCATCATGACCTTGTCCTTCGAGTCCTCGAACTCGGCCTGGGTGACGAGACGCTTGTTGCGCCGCGCCGCCAGCAAGGCCGCCTCGTTCACCAGGTTCGCCAGGTCGGCGCCGGAGAAGCCGGGCGTGCCGCGGGCGATGATCTTCAGGTTGACGTCGGGCGCCAGCGGCACCTTGCGGACATGAACCTTCAGGATCTGTTCACGGCCGCCGACATCCGGATTCGGCACCACCACCTGGCGGTCGAAACGGCCGGGGCGCAAGAGCGCGGGATCGAGCACGTCGGGCCGGTTGGTTGCGGCGATCAGGATCACGCCTTCATTGGCCTCGAAGCCATCCATCTCGACCAGCAACTGGTTGAGCGTCTGCTCGCGCTCGTCATTGCCGCCGCCGAGACCGGCGCCGCGATGCCGACCGACCGCGTCGATTTCGTCGATGAAGATGATGCAGGGCGCATTCTTCTTGGCTTGCTCGAACATGTCGCGGACGCGCGATGCGCCGACGCCGACGAACATCTCGACGAAGTCGGAACCGGAGATGGTGAAGAAGGGCACGTTGGCTTCGCCCGCGACCGCGCGCGCAATCAGCGTCTTGCCGGTGCCGGGCGGTCCGACCAGCAG
>JAEZHL010000141.1 GCA_023416575.1 Pseudomonadota bacterium | reverse complement strand
CCGAAAGTCGGCATCGACAACAAGCCCGGCGACTTCGAGTACGTGAAGATCAACAGCGCCTGACGCCCGGCGGGGCTATGGCTGCTGCTTACCGCCCGCCTTCATGCCGTAGGTATGCTCGGGCGCCGGGAAGGATCGATCGCGCACGCTGGCGGCATAGTCGGCGATGGCGTGATCGATCGCCTGCCCAACCTGGCCGAACTTCCTGACGAACTTCGGCACCCTGGCGGACATGCCGAGCATGTCATCCATGACCAGGATCTGGCCGTCGCAGGCCGCCGAGGCACCAATGCCGATGGTCGGAGCGGCCACCGCCTTGGTGATGCGCTCCGCGAGCGGTTCGGCAATCGCCTCGAGAACCACCGCGAAGGCGCCAGCATCGCTGATGGCCATAGCGTCGGCTTCAAGCGCGTCCCATTGATCTTCCGTCCGGCCCTGAGCACGGAAGCCGCCGAGCGTGTTGATCGCTTGCGGCGTGAGGCCGACGTGGCCCATCACGGGAATCCCGCGCTCGACGAGGTAACGGACGGTATCCGCCATCTTGCGCCCGCCTTCAATCTTGACTGCACCGCATCCGGTCTCCCGGATGACACGGGCTGCATTGCGGAAGGCAACGGCCGGGCTCTCCTCGTAAGAGCCGAACGGCATGTCGACGACGACGAGGGCGCGCTTGCTGCCACGCACCACCGCGCTGCCATGGAGGATCATCATCTCCAGAGACACCGGCAACGTGGTCTCGAAGCCGTGCACCACCATGCCGACACTGTCGCCCACGAGCAGGAAATCCACGTGGCGGTCGGCAATCGCGGCAGACGGCGCGCTATATGCCGTGAGTGAGACGATCGGGGCGCCACCCTTGCGGGCGCGAATGTCCACCGACGTCATCCTGGCTATAGGGGATTGAGCTAACACGAGATTTCTCCGAAGCTTGACGCCTTCGATCGCGCCTTACGTACAGTCGATGAGACGTCGCGCCAAGGGTGGTGGTGTTCTCCATCGCATCCTGATGTATAGGACAGCGGTAACACTTTTCCGCAGGAGAGCCTCCCCGTGCTTCTGGGTTGCATCGCCGACGACCTGACCGGCGCTACCGATCTCGCGCTCATGCTGACCCGCAACGGCATGCGCACCGTGCAGGTGATGGGCGTGCCGACGGCCGATATGACGCTCGACGGTGTCGACGCGGTCGTCGTCGCACTGAAATCGCGTACAAATCCGGCAGAGGAAGCCGTGCGCTGGTCGCTCGAGAGCGCCGACGCCCTGCTGGCCCGCGGCGCGCGGCAGCTCTTCTTCAAGTATTGCTCGACGTTCGATTCGACGGATCAGGGCAACATCGGCCCGGTGGCCGAGGCGCTGCTGGAAAAGGTAAAAGGCGAGATCGCCCTCGTCTGCCCGGCCTTCCCGGCCAACAAGCGGACAGTCTACCTGGGGAACCTCTTCGCCGGCGACGTGCCCCTGCACGAGAGCCCGATGAAGGATCACCCGCTCACGCCGATGCGGGATTCCAATCTCGTCCGGGTACTGCAGCGGCAGACGAAGCTGAAGGTCGGGCTCGTCCCCTATGCCACCGTCGATCGCGGCGCGGATGCCATTCGCGCGGCTCTGGCGGAAGCCGCGCGCGAGGGCACGCGATTTGCCGTCGTCGATGCGATCAGCGATCGTCATCTCGTTGAAATGGGCGCCGCTGCCGCGGATCACGCGCTCATCACCGGCGGTTCCGGGGTCGCCATGGGCCTGCCGGAGAACTTCGCACGCAAGGGGCTGCTGACGAAGACCGAGCCCGGCGGGCGGATGATGGCCGCCAAGGGTCGCGCCTTGATCATCGCTGGCAGCTGCTCGGAGGCAACGCGCGGGCAGGTGCGCGCCGCAGAGGCGGCCGGGATCCCAGCGCTCAAGGTCGATCCGCTCGCCATCGCGCAGGGCAAGATCGGCGCGGATGATCTTGTCGCCTGGGCGCTGAAGCAGCCCGCCGATGGGCCCGTGCTGATCTACTCGAGCGACAATCCCGATACCGTCCGCGCCGTTCAGGCCGAGCTCGGCCGCGAGAATGCCGGTGCGCTCGTCGAGCGCGAGCTTGCATCGGCAGCGAAGACCCTTGTCGACAAGGGCTTCACGCGGCTTGTCGTGGCGGGTGGCGAAACCTCCGGCGCTGTCGTCGGCGCCCTCGGTGTTGCGGCAATCGAGATCGGCCCGGAGATCGACCCCGGTGTGCCGTGGACGCGCAGCATGGATGGCCGCGACTTGGTGCTGGCGCTGAAATCCGGCAACTTCGGCGCACCGGACTTCTTCCTCAAAGCGTGGAATCTGCTGGGATGACGACCGAGTCGAAGCTCCGGGAGCAGATCTGTTCAGCCGGGGCATCCCTGTTCAACCGAGGGCTGACGCACGGCTCCACCGGCAACATCTCCATGCGCCTGGACGATGGCGGCTGGCTGATGACGCCGACCGGCTCGTCGCTCGGAACGCTGGATCCGGCGCGGCTGTCACGTCTCGACAGTACGGGGCGGCTCGTCTCGGGCGATGCCCCGACCAAGGAAGCGTTCCTGCACACGACCATGTATGCGGAGCGGCCCACTGCCGGCGCCGTCGTACACCTTCATTCGACCCATTCCGTGGCCGTGAGCTGTCTCGACGGCATCGACCACGCAAACTGCCTACCGCCCATCACCGCCTATTACGTGATGCGCGTTGGCGCCTTGCCGCTCGTGCCATACTTCCCGCCCGGCGATGAAAACCTCGCCGAGGCCGTCGGCAAGCTCGCGGGGCGCCATCATGCTGTGCTGCTCGCCAATCACGGGCCGGTGGTGGCAGGATCCGGCCTGTCGGCGGCGATGGATGCCATCGAGGAGCTCGAGGAGACGGCGCGCCTGTTTCTGCTCCTGCGTGGTCAACCGCTCCGCCTGCTCACAGAGGGCCAAGTGACCGAGCTGCGCAGACGCTTTCCCAGCTAGGGGCGAGACCCAAGCCCACCGACGTCCAACTCGAAAAACTGAAAAGACCACTGAGAGGAAATGAACGACCATGGCGAACAAGATCGATCTCGACGGCCGCGCGGCCGTCATCACGGGTGGCGCGCAGGGCTTCGGCAGAGCGGCGGCGGAGCGATTCATCGCCTCCGGTGCCAAGGTGGCAATCTGGGATCGTGACCTGGCACTTGCGCAAAAGACGGCTGACGAGCTTGGTGGTGCGAAGGCATTCGCGTGCGACGTGACCGATCCGAACGCCGTCACCGCGGCGCGGGACGCGACCCTGGCCGCGTTCGGGCGCATCGACATCCTGGTCAACAACGCTGGCATCGCCGGGCCGACGGCCAAGGTTTGGGACTATTCCCTCGAAGAGCTGCAGATGACGATGCGGGTCAACTTCGAGGGCCCCTGGCTTTGCTGCAGGGCTGTCATTCCCGGGATGATGGCGCAGAACTACGGGCGAATCGTCAATATCGCTTCGATCGCCGGCAAGGAAGGCAACCCGAACGCCAGCGCCTACTCGGCTTCCAAGGCGGCGCTGATCGGCCTGACCAAGTCGCTCGCCAAGGAAGTTGCGACCTACGACATCTCGGTCAACGCGATTGCTCCGGCCGCGGCACGCACAGCTATCCTCGATCAGGTCACCGAGGAGCACATCAACTACATGCTGTCGAAGATTCCGCGCGGCCGGCTGGTCACCGTCGAGGAGGTCGCGGCGCTGATCGCCTGGGCGTCGTCGTCGGATTGCTCCTTCACGACCGGGCAGGTTCTGGACATCTCCGGCGGGCGGGCGACCTACTGACGGCTGCATGAGCCAGCCGCACAGTGTCGACGGAATACATTTTCATCCTGCTTGGAGCCTTCGCGGGCGGTTTCGTATCCGGTTTGACCGGGTTCGGAACCGCCCTTTCCTCGTTGGCTTTCTGGCTGCACGTCATCGGGCCGGCAACGGCGGCCCCGCTCGTTATCGTGAGCTCGGTGATTGCGCAGTCGCAAAACCTGTCGAAGGTCTGGCATGACCTCGACTGGCGCCGGCTGCTGCCTTTCCTCATCGGCGGCCTGATTGGCGTCCCGATCGGCGCACAGCTTCTGACCCTGGTCGATCCCGTCATCTTCAAGATGACGATAGGCTGTGTCCTGATCTGTTACTCGATCGGTATGCTGCTCCTGAAGCCCCGCTGGGGGACATCATGGGGCGGGCGGCCCGCCGATGGCATGGTCGGTCTGGTCGCTGGCGTCCTCGGCGGTCTGGCTGGCCTTTCCGGAGTGCTACCGACCATCTGGGCGGTCGTCCGCGGCTGGACCAAAGTCGAGCGCAGGAGCCTGTTCCAGGCGTTCAACCTGACGATCCTGGGCTCCGCCCTGATCTCTTACGCGATCGCGGGTCTGCTGACGGCCGAGATCGGCAGGCTCGTTCTAATGGCCGCCCCTGGCACCCTGATCGGCGCCTGGACTGGCTTTTTCGTTTACAAGCGCCTCAGCGACCACAGCTTTCACGTCATCGTGCTGTGGCTGCTGTTCCTCGCCGGCGTCATGCTGATCGTGACTGGCTGACGCGAGAACTTGCAAACTTTGACGGCCTGAGCCATCATGCGCATGGCGGGACCATCAAGTGATCCCGCCATTTCATCTCTGCCAGGTGCCGGACAGGCAATGACCGCCCGTCAGTAGGTTTTCGCCGCCTGCGCCTGTGCCTCGCCTTTCGCCTCACGGACGGCCGCTTGCGCAGCCATGGCCAGAAGGCGGGCATCATTGAGGATCGTGCAGAGCTGGAAGCCTTCGTTGAAACGCTTCAGCGACGTCTTGGCGCTATCGGTATGAACGCCAGCGATCAGCCCCTTGGCACGGGTGCGCGTCAGGATCGTCTCCATGGCCGCGAGCACGTCCGGGTCGGACGGGTCGAGCGTCGGCGGACGTCCCATCGAAAGCGAAAGATCGGACGGGCCGACGTAAACGCCATTGAGACCGGGCACGGAAAGGATCTCGTCCAGGTTCTGCAATGCCTTCGTCGTCTCGATCATCGCGAACAACAGCACTTCCTCGTTGGCGTGCTGCCAATAGTCGGCGCCTGCATACTGCACGGCCCGGTTGGGGCCGAACGAGCGGAATCCTTGCGGCGCATAGCGAGCGGCGCCGACGAACGCCTCAGCCTCGGCCTTGGTGTTGATCATCGGGCAGATGAGGCCGAAAGCACCCGCATCGAGCAGCTTCATGATGATGGCTGGGTCATTCCACGGCACACGCGCCATCGGCACCGCGCTCGTCGTCGAAATGGCCTGCAGCATCGTGACCGCGACCTGGAAATCGACGGGACCGTGCTGCAGATCGATGGTCACGCTATCCCAGCCCTGATGAGACATCAGCTCGGCTGAGTAGGAGCTCGGTATCGAGCACCAGGCATTGACCACGCGCCCACCGTCGGCGAGCAGCTTCTTGATCGCATTCTTCCGCATTGCGTTCCTCTCAGTCGCTCAGCCTTTGGCGCGCGCCAACGCGTCCGGATTGAAGATGTGGGCCGCAGGCAGGCAGCCATCGAAATAGTCGAGCACGTTCTGCCCCACGATCGTGGCCATCCGCACCACGCCCTCCGCCGTCGTCGCTGCCGAGTGCGGTGTCAGGATGATCCGGTCCGACTTCAGCAACGGGTCGTCGGCCGCGGGTGGCTCGACGACCTGAACGTCGAGTCCCGCTCCGCGGATTTGCCCGGCGTCGAGTGCGGCCAGCAGCGCCGCCTCATCGACGATACCGCCGCGCGCGCAGTTGATGAGGTACGCGGTCGGCTTCATCAACGCCAGCTCGCGCGCGCCGATCAGCCCGCGTGTGTCCTGCTGCAAGGGGCAATGCAGGGAGACGAAGTCGGCCCTCGGCAGCGCATCGTGAAGACTGACGGCGGGCTCGCAGCCGAGCGCGCGGATCTCGTCGGCGTTGAACGCCGGATCGATGCCGATGCAGCGCATGCCGAGCGCGTTGCAGGCGGTCGCAAGGCGGCTACCAATCCGCCCGAGGCCGACGATCAGCACCGTGCGGCCGCCGAGGTCGATCGCATCAAGCTTCATCTTGACCATGTAGTCGCCCGTGCGCACGGCGCGATCGAACTCGCGCAGGCGCTTGGCCATGGCGAACATCATGGCCAGCGTGTGCTCGACAACCGATGGCGCATTGGCGAGGCCAACGGTGGCGACCACCACGCCATGCTCCGTCGCGGCCTCCATGTCGATGTTGTCGACGCCGACACCATGACGGGAAATGACCTTGAGCCGCGGCGCCTTCTCGATCATCCAGCGCTCGATACGGGAGACTCGCACCACGATCGCCTCGGCGTCGGCCAGATGATGCTCCCAGTGCTGCGGCTCAGGGCTCTCGGGCACGATGATCTCGAGGTCCTTCCGCGAGCGCAGGATCTTCATGCCTTCGGGATGGATCGCCTGGATGCAGATGACCTTGCGCATCAGTGGATCTCGTCCTGCCTGGACAGCGCTTCCTTGAGCATCTCGACTGTGAAGCCCGGCTTCCGTGCCAAATCGAGGATCACGGCTTCCTTGCGCGCGAGCAGCTCGCAGGCGGCCGGAATTTTCTCGGCGAGCGCGTGCGGGATGACCGCTGCGCCGTGCCGGTCGGCATGAATGAGGTCACCGGAGCGCACAACCATGCCGGCCACTCTGACCTCCTTGCCGTAGTCGGCCAGATGCACATGAGCATGGCTCGGCATGACGGACCCAGCGAGGACGTTGAGACCGGGTGCCCACTGCGGAATGTCGCGGATGCAGCCGTCGGTGATGACGCCCGCGCAGCCGAGGGCCTTGTGCACCGTGCTCTGCACCTCACCCCAGAAGGCACCGAAGCCGCAATCCGCCCCGTCGAGGTCCTGGATGACGACGATCTGTGGGCCGGGCTGAGAGGCGATGTACTCGTAGTATCCGATCCTCTGCGCGCGGGCCGCCTTGGCGTCGAGCTCATGGGCGTGGGTGGAGCGGATCGTTGCTGTCCGCGCGTAGCCGACCATAGGGGGCAGGTCGGGGAAGGGCGCGACGAGCGGCTTGGTGGTGAAACCGGTCAGGCGCCGGGAGCTGTCCACCAACTCCAACGCGTTGCAGATTGTCGGCGTATCGTACGACCTGAGCTGTTCCAGAAGTTCAGCACTGAGCATGGGTAGTTCCTCACCGCGAAGGGCGCTGCGTCGCCCCGTTTCGTTGTATTCGGTTCTTGGGCCAAGCGGCCCCATATGAATGTCAGCGAGCGCCGGCCCGTCCGATCCGCTCCTCGTCGAGGCCGACACTACGCGCGGCGGCGACAATGCGAGACCAGGTGTCCTCCGGCAACGGAACGCCATCTGCGAGCCGCTTGCTGCGTGTCCGAAGCTCCGGCTCGCCGGGAACGAGAACCTCGCCGCCAGCCTCCACGGGCCGTGAGCTCTTGAAGAATGAGACGTAGCGCTGGACGTCCACCGGGAAAAACTCTTCCGGATCGAGCTGCTTGGGATCGATGTAGATCGACAGCATTCCATTGGCCCAGCGGCGATCCTCCTGCGCGGCACCGGTTCCCGTAAGCGAGCCGCCGAGCACCTCGACCATGAACGCGAGCCCGGAACCTTTGTGCTCGCCGAATGCGCGGATCGCACCTTGCCCCTGCCGGTAGTCGCGAGGGCCGTTCGGCTCGATCGAGCCGTAGAGCAGCGCCGGATCGCCGCTCATCGTGCCGTCCGGGCCGACCAGCGCATCCTTCGGAAGCTTCTTGCCTCCCTGGCTTGCCACCAGCACCTTGCCTTCGGCGACGACGGAGGTCGCAAAATCGAGGATCAGCGGCTCGTCTCCCGGACGCGGCACGCCGACGGCATAGGGCGCCGTCGAGAGCCGCCGGTCGACACCGCCATAAGGAGCGACGAGCAGGCTCGAGGCTGCGTTACAGTAATGGATCGACACCAAGCCCGCCTCGGCCGCCATCTCAGCCCATTCGCCAACACGGCCGACATGGCCCGAGTTGCGCAACGCAACTGCCGATAGGCCCATGGCCCGGCACTTGGCGATGCCGATCTCCACCGCCTGCGGCGCAGTCGTCTGGCCGAAGCCGTATTTGCCGTCCACCACCGCGAGAACCGGCGTTTCCCGGACAATCTCGACCTTCTGGTCCGCGAGGAAATCGCCCTCGGCCATCCATTGCAGATAACGAGGAACACGCACGACGCCGTGGCTGTCGTGACCGGCGAGGTTGGCGCTCACCAACGACTTGCCGAGCCGCTCCCCCTCCTCCCGCGAGCAACCCGCGGCCACGAAGATGTCCCGCACCAGCTCGCGGAGGTTCTCCGCGGCGATCGTAACCATGCGTAACCCCCTGATATGTAAACTCCGGCTCATCCCGCCGGCTTCTGTGGCGAAAGTAGAGCAGTTGACCCCGGCTTGTCACGAAGCCTGATGCGCAAAACGGCTCCTCGATTTGCGCGCAGCTCATTGATGCCGATCACTTGCCCCTGCAGTACAGACGGCTACTCTTCTGGCCCAAGGCTTCCCACCGTGCCTCGAAAGGATGCGCCAGCCATGGATTTTTCCCTCCCGAAGGAACTCGAGGCGCTTGGCGACAGGGTTCTCGCCTTCGTCAAGGAGAAGGTCGTGCCCTACGAAGCCGACCCGCGATGGACCGCTCACGGACCTACGGAGGATTTGCGGCGCGCGCTCACTGACGAAGCGCGGCAGGCGGGCCTGCTATCCGTCCACGTGCCAAAGGAATTCGGCGGCCTCGGTCTCGACCACGTCGGCAAAGCCGTGGTGCTGGAAGCAGCCGGTTATTCGATGCTGGGGCCGCCTGCGCTGCACTGCCAAGCGCCGGACGAAGGCAACATCCATTTGCTTGAGAAAGTCGCCAATCCTGAGCAGAAAGAGCGCTACCTGCGTCCGCTCGCGACCGGTGCGGTGCGGTCGTGTTTTGCCATGACAGAGCCGCATCCCGGCGCCGGCTCCGATCCGGGCATGCTGGCGACGCGGGCGGAGAAAGACGGCAACGGTTTCGTCATCCGCGGCAGGAAATGGCTGATCACGGGAGCCGAGGGCGCCGCGTTCGCCATCATCATGGCGCGCACGGGCGACGCCCCGCACGACGCCACGATGTTTCTCGCCGATCTGCCGAACCCGGCATTCCGGATTTCCCGCACCCTCGACACGATCGACTCCTCTTTCATGGGCGGGCACGCGGTCATCGACATCGAGGACCTGCGCGTTCCAGGCGACGCCGTGCTCGGTGAAGTCGGAAAAGGCTTCGCCTATGCCCAGGTCCGCCTCGCACCGGCGCGCCTCACCCACTGCATGCGCTGGCTCGGCTCGGGGCAGCGAGCCCACGACATCGCCTCCGAGTATGCCCGCAAACGCATGGCGTTTGGGCAGCCGCTCGGCGCCCATGAGGGGGTCAGCTTCATGCTCGCCGACAACGTCATGGACATGCACACGAGCCGGCTCGCGATCCGCCATTGCGCCTGGCTGCTCGACCAGGGACAGCGCGCCTCCTCGGAAAGCTCGATGGCGAAGGTGATTTGTTCTGAGGCGATCATGCGGGTCGTGGACCGTTCGATGCAGATCCTCGGCGGCATGGGCCTCACGCGCGACACGGTCGTCGAGCGCATTTTCCGCGATGTGCGCGCGTTCCGGATCTACGACGGCCCGTCCGAAGTGCACCGCTGGGCACTCGGCCGCCGGATCGTCGAGCGGAGCTGGTCCAACAAGTCGGGGTGAGCGAACTGCCTCACGCCGTCCGGAGCTTCATCCGCTCGGCATGCTCCTTGCGAACCCTGTCGAGCAAGATATCGGCAGCACGCGGGGAGCACGCCAGGGGAATGTCGTAGAGGATCGACAGCCTGAGCAGCGCCTTGACGTCGACGTCATGCGGCATCGGCGTCAGGGGATCGATGAAGAAGAATACGACGTCGATGGCATCGGCCACGATGCGCGCGCCGACCTGCTGGTCGCCACCCCGCGGGCCGCTCTCCACCCGCTCGATCCGCAGCTCGGGGTAGTGCTCGAGGAGAACCGTGCCGGTGGTGCCCGTCGCCACCAGATCGAGCTGGCGGAAGATATCGAGGTTGCGGCCCACCCAATCCACCATGATGGGCTTGCGCGCATCGTGAGCGACCAAAGCAATTTTCTTCATCGTTATCGCACCCCGTGGGTTTCGTCGAATTTCACTATCTCTGCCGACTGAGACGTAATTCAAGAGCAACGCGTGGGCGGGGCGCCCCGTGCCTTCTCGCGTTCGGCTTCAAGCGCCGACGCCACGCGAGCGTCTGCGCAGATGGGCCGCATCGCGGTCCAACCGCTGGCCTGCGAATATCTCGGACTTGGCGAGAAACACATCCCTCGCATGTCACGTCGGGAACGCGAAACGAAATGACCGCGCCTTTCAAAACGCTTTTCTCACCACTCCGGCTGCGCCAGTGTGAAATCCGCAACCGCATCCTCTCGACGGGCCACCAGACCTATCTCGCCAAGAACGGCCTGCCCTCGGAAAACATGGTGGCATACCACGAAGCTCGCGCGCGCGGCGGCGCAGGGCTGATCATCGTCGAGGCGGCGCGGTTTCATAAGTCAGCCCTGAGTGACTCGCTCGAGCTCATCGTTGCGAACGACGACTGCATCGAGGGCTATCGGAAGATCGCGGATGCCGTGCATCGGCATGGGGGTAAAGTCTTCGGCCAGCTCTCACATTCGGGCCGCCTCTCGCGGCGGATGCGCGGTGGCCTGCGGGATGTCGCCTATGCGCCCTCCGCAGTGCCGGACAACCGGTTTCATACGATGCCGCGCGCGATGCCAATCGAGCTCATCGAGGAGCTCATCGAATCCTGCGGCGCAGCCGCGGGACGTTTTGCAGCGGCGGGTCTCGACGGTGTCGAGCTCGTTGCCAGTCATGGCCTGCTGTTCGCGCAATTCCTCAATCCGGCGACGAACCTGCGTTCCGACAGCTACGGCGGCAGCCGCGAGAACCGGATGCGCTTCCTTCTCAACTGCCTTGCGGCCGCGCGGAAGGCGGTCGGTGAGGATCTGGTCCTCGGGATACGCATTTCCGCCGAGGAGCTGGAGCAGGATGGCCTCGAGGTCGCCGAGGTCATCGCCATCTGCCAGGAGCTCGCGCGGCTGAAGGCGATTGATTACGTCAACGTCACGACCGGCTCCATGGCAGGGCTCGGCGGCTCGATCCACGTCGTTCCGCCCATGGAGATAAAGCCTGGCTACGTGGCCCCTCAGGCGGGCACACTGCGCGAAGCGGTCGGCCTGCCGGTCTTTGTCGCGGGCCGGATCAACCAACCGCAGATCGCCGAGCAAGTCCTGTCCTCAGGGCTCGCCGACATGTGCGGCATGACCCGCGCGATGATCTCCGACCCCGACATGCCCAACAAGGCGCGGACCGGCCGGCTCGACGACATCCGTGCCTGCATCGCCTGCAATCAGGCCTGCATCGGGCACTATCACATGGGTTATCCGGTCTCCTGCATTCAGAACCCGGTAACGGGGCGGGAAGTTACGCTCGGCACAATCGTCCCGGCTCAATCCCCAAAGCGCGTTCTCATCGCAGGCGGCGGGCCGGCCGGGATGAAGGCGGCCGTGGCAGCTGCGGAGCGGGGGCACGAGGTGATCCTCTGCGAGGCGAACGCCCGGCTCGGTGGTCAGGCTCTCCTGGCACAGCTTCTGCCCGAGCGCGCCGAGTTCGGCGGCCTCGGCACCAACCTGGAGCACGAAATCGGCAAGGCTCGGATCGAGGTCCGCCTCAACACGCCGGTCGATGCCAAGCTCGTGCGCGAAGTCGGTGCTGATGCGCTCATCATCGCGACGGGCGCAAAGCCGTACGTGCCCCCGATCGAGGGTCGCGAGAGCGGGCATGTGGTGGAGGCATGGGACGTCCTCACGGCGAAGGCCAATCCCGGCTCCCGCGTGCTCATCGCCGACTGGCGCTGTGATTGGGTCGGCATGGGATTGGCCGAGAAGCTCGCGCGCGACGGCCGCCACGTGCGTTTGGCCGTCAACGGAACGCATGCAGGCCAGAACTTGCAAATGTACCTGCGCGATCACTGGACGGCCCGGCTGCACGAGCTTGGCGTCGAGGTCATCCCCTTCGCACGCCTGTTCGGCGTCGATGGCGACACCGCCTACCTCACGCACATCGTGTCGGGGGCCCCGATCATCTGCGAGGAAGTCGACACGGTCGTCATGGCATTCGGCCATACGCCTGAAACCGGCCTCGAGGAGCAGCTCACGGGCGTCAGTATTCCCGTCCATTTCGCGGGAGACTGCCTGTCACCGCGGTCGGCGGAGGAAGCGGTCTACGAAGGACTGCTGGCCGGACGCGCGGTTTAGATCCGGGCTCGCATAACAGGCCACGGCCCCGGAGCGCGCATGAGCGACGGGGCCGCGGTCGAGCCGAATAATTCAGCGCGTCAGATAGGTGTACGCGGCCAGCACGTGCGTGCGAACGATGTGGAGGTAATCCTCGACATCAACGTACTCGTCGGTCGACCCCATCCCGTGCGGAAACGGCCCGTAAACGCACGTTGGAATGTTGCGATAGCGCCAGAGCCGCGCATCGGTGCCACCGAGGCTCACGATCGGGTCCGGCCGGAAACCACGGAGCCCTTCGACCGTATCCCGCACGATCTCGATGATGTCGCAGTTGGGATCGACCCACGATGGCAGATTGCAGTCCAGCTCCTTCATCGTGGCCTCGGGGAAGGCCCTCAGGATCTTCTCCACTTCAGCCAGCACCCGCTCGCGCGTCACGCCGACCGGAAGCCGGATGTCGGCCTGGAAGGTCGCGCTCGAGGGAATCATGTTGGTCTTCACACCGCCCTTGATGAGGCCGATGTTGAGCGTCACCTTGTCGACGATCTCCCCCGCACCCGGCCCCATGGCCTTGTCCATCGTCTCCCGACCGGCCTCGATCGCCCGACGAACGTTGTCCGTGACCTCCGGCTCGATCGCTGTCAGCTTTTCAAGCTCGCCAGCCAAGGCCATCGCGATCTTGGTCGCGCTCTTGGTGATATGCGTGTACGCGCCGTGAGCCCCTTGCGTCAGCACCGTGAATTCGAGCCACAGCGGGCCCTTTTCGCCGAATCGCACGCTGAACGGGCTCGAGGGTTCACCATTGAGCAGAGCATCGCCGTGCACTTCCGGATGATGCTCCATCAGGTACCGCGCGCCGTAGGGACCGAACGTCTCTTCGTCTGATACCGCCGTCAGCGTCAGCCGACCCTTGAGCCGGTCCTTGATCCGGCTGAGGTAGACGTAGGTGAAGATCGAAGCGCTGGTTCCGCACTTCATGTCGGCGGCGCCGCGGCCGTACACCTTGCCGTCGATCAGCTCACCGCCCCACGGGTCCTTCGTCCAGCCGAGCCCGTCGTCAGCAACGGGGAACACATCGATGTGGCCGTTGAGGACGAGGTGGCGCCCCGGCTGACCACCCTCGAACGTCGCGACGATGTTCGGCATCTCCGGATGAGCCGAGATGATCCGGTACGAGAGATCCTGGCTGTCGAGAAACCGAGTGACGAACTCCGCCGTAGAGCGCGTATCGCCCGGCGGATTGGGGCCCTTCTGGCGCACGAAGTCGCGCAGGAACTGGATCAGCTCCTCGCGATCCTGTTCGATCCAATCGAGGAGCTGCTGGCGCGTATCGGGCACGATTTTCTCTCCGGTGGCAGGATGGGACCCGGGCGTATTCGCCCGGTCAGCGAGATTCGTTGCCGGAGCTCTTCTGCATGAATTGGGAGATCGCGAGCAAAACGATCGACACCAGGAGGAGGAGCGTCGAGATGGCAGCGATCGTGGGGTCGATCTCGTCCCGCAGCGCATTGAACATGCGCTTCGTCAGCGTGGTGGAATCGCCACCGGCGATGAACAGCGCGATGACCACTTCATCGAGCGACGTGATGAAGGCGAGCAGAGCGGCCGAAATCA
>JAEZHL010000238.1 GCA_023416575.1 Pseudomonadota bacterium | reverse complement strand
CCAGCCCTGTTCCAGCTCGCGCCGCAACTGAGCGCTTGCGCCGTCCAGGACCCACGGGCTTCTGCCGCGCCGGATCGTGTAGCCGTGGCGCAGAAAAGCGTCCGCGAGGGCGTCGGTTGCGGCGGGACCGGCCGCGGGGCCGAAGCCCTTGTCCGACCGTTGATGCCGGTTGAACGCGTCGCGCATGGCAGCATCGGCCGGGTGCTCTGGCAGGAAGGCCGCGATGCCGTCGTAGGTCAGCACGGTATAGAAGGCGCAGCGCTCCGCCGCGACGGCGGCCGCCAGCTTGTCGATGACGGCGACGGAAACGAGATCGAACAGGGCCGACGCCGTGACGATATCGGCGCCTGCGATCAGCGGGGTGAGCTCGCCGCGGGCGAGGTCGGCCTGCCGGAAGGTGACGTCAATGTCAGCAGCGCAGCCAGCAATTGCCTCCGGCACACGGGCGCGCGCGACTTCGAGTAAATGCTGATCGTAGTCGACGAGCGTCCAGTGTTGGCGTGGCGCGAGTGCGGGTGCAAGGGCGCGGAGGTTGGAGCCGGTGCCGCAACCGAGGTCGACGATGCGGATCAGCTCGCGACCATGGAAGGCGCGGGCGCAGGCTGTGCGCACCATTCCGTTGATCGCGCTATGGTCAGCGGGCTCGCGCAGCGCCAGCCATTCGGCGGAGAACCCGCTCATGCCGCAACCTCCCTGATGACCGCTGCGATCGTGCGCGCGGTCTCGTCCCAATCGGGTAGATGCTGCCCGGCTTGCCACGCCGCATCGGCGAGCCGCTGGCGCAGATCGGGAGCGACGATCAACTGGCCGAGGGCGTTGCTCAGCGGCTCTGCTACGCCGGGCGCGACCTTCAGGGCGGCCGCGTCGGGCACCGTTTCCGCCGCTGCTCCGCCGGTTGTGCAGACGATCGGCAATCCGCGGGCCATCGCTTCCGTCAGCACCATGCCGAAACCCTCGAAAAGGGATGGCAGCACGAAAACGTCCGCGGCATCGTAATGCCTGTCGAGCGCTTCCCGGCCGAGGGCGCCCGTCATCGTGATGCGGTCGCCGAGGCCGTGCCGCGCGATGGCCGCCCGCAAAGCGGTAACGGCTTCCTGATCGCGATCGAGAGGGCCGGCAATCGTCAGCCGCCAGTCATGCGCGGCGAGGGGGGCCAGCGCATCGACGAGGACGGTGAAGCCTTTGCGCGGCGTGACCGATCCGACGCTGAGGAGCTGCAGCGGCGTGCCGGTGCCACGCGCACGCGTGGCGCGCTCCGTTCCCGGACTGGCGACCGTGATGGCTGAGCGCGGCACGGCGAAGTCGCGGGCGAGAAGTCCGCCGGTGAACGGGCTCGTCACGACGACGCGCCGCGCGAACGCGAGCGCCGCCGTCTCCAGTCTGAAGAGCGCTGCGGCCCGCGCTGCAGTCAGTCCGGGCTCCAAGCCGAGCGGATGATGCACGAGGGCGACGATCCGTTGCCGGATAGAGGTCAGGAAATCCGCCGGCATGGCGCCGAATGCGAGCCCGTCGATGAGGAGAATGGTTTCGGGAAGGAGCGTCGCAATGATGCGGGCCGTTTCGGCAAGGTCGTTGGGCGTCGGCTGCGGATAGCTGGCCGGCAGAATGACGTGTCGGACCTCAACGCCGAACCGCGGCAGCCGGGCCATCACCTCGCGGTCGTAGGCATAGCCGCCGGTCGGCGTGGCGAGGTCGCCCGGTATCGCGAACGCGACGTCAGCCACCGATGGGCCCCTCGAACCAGGCGCGGGCCAGATCCGTCTCGTGCAGCGTCACGCGCAGCCGCGCCAGACCCTTGCCGTCTTCCCCGAGGGCGCCCTCACGGGCCGCCTTGGCCATGGCATCGAAGATGTGCCGGCACAGGAACTCCGTGGTCGTGAGCTTGCCTTTAAATTCCGGCAGCGCATCGAGGTTCTGATAGGCGAGCGGTTTCAGGATCTTGTGCAACACTTCGAGCGCTGCGCCGATGTCGACCACTACGTTCTGTCGGGTCAGCGCCTCGCGGAAGAAGGCGACATCGACCACGAATGTGGCGCCATGCATGTTCTGGGCTGGGCCGAAGAACGGGTCGGGAAGGCTATGGGCGATCATGATGCGGTCGCGCACCTCGACGGCGTACATGGCACTCCTTTCAGTCGTGACGAGTTGCCCTTGAGCAGTACTGAAGAGTTAACACGACTTTGTGTCCTCCGGACGCTTCTAGCGCCGATCCGGGATCCAGCGTCAGATGTGCCGAAGGCGCGACTCCTCTTGATCAATCCGGGAGTATCCGTTGCGACGTCACTGAGCGGGATAACGGATGACCGGCGGCAATGCAGCGCCGGGAGCCAGAATCTCGGGCAAGAGCTGCGGCGCATGCGAGAATTCGATCTCCTCGCTGACGAGTGCGTCGAGCCGCGGGTCGTGCAGCAGCGACAAGGCGGCTTCAAGGCGCCGGCGATAGCACCATCGCGGCCTACGGCTGGGGCAGACCTGTCCCACCTGCGATGACATCAGCCGGAGGCGCCGGCTGTGGAAGACACCACCGAGCGGCACCGGCACCATTCCATCTCCGTACCAGCTGAGCTCGATCACCGTCGCCTCGACTCCCGCGGCACCGATGGCTGTGGCAAGGCCCGGTCCCGAGGCGCTGGTGTGGAAGACGACGTCGGCGTCCTGTGGCGCGTCGGCGGGGAGCGCGAACCGGAAGCCAAGCCGGTCGGCCATCTGGGCCCGTTCGGGTTCAACGTCGATGAGCGTCACCTCAGCGCCGGGAACGCGCGCTGCCAGATGGGCGACGAGCAACCCGACGATCCCCGCGCCGACGACGACGATCCGGTCGGCGGGGCCCGCGCCCGAATCCCAGAGGGCGTTGAGGGCCGTCTCCATGTTGGCTGCCAGAGTGGCCCGTTTCGGTGGCAGGCCGTCGGGAATGGGTACGGCCATTCGTGCCGGGGCAAGGAAGAAATCCTGGTGCGGATGCAGCACGAAAACCGTGCGACCAATGAGCTCCGGTGGCCCCGCTTCGACGATACCCGCCGCGCAATAGCCATATTTCACCGGAAATGGGAACGAGCCGGATTGCAACGGCGCGCGCATGCGTTCCCACTCGCCCTGAGGCACTGCCCCGGATATGATGAGACGTTCCGTGCCCCGGCTGATTGCGCTGTACAGTGAACGGACGAGAACCTCGTCCGGTAACGGATCGGCCAGAGCTTCGGGCCGCAGTTCCGCCGTGCCTTTGGCGACGTACCAAAGGGCGTGGGCGGAGCGCGTATTTCCTGCTTGTGCAGAGTTCGTCATTCCATTCCACCCGCCATCGAGGGCCGGCTGCCGCCGCCTTCAGGAATACGCGCCATGACCGAGCGCCCTGGGCTTTCGACTTCGCTGCCGACGGTCCGGAACGCGGCAGTGCTTACTACGCCGACCGGCACGCAGTCCATGGCGGAGCTCGGCCGCCGTCGCCTCATCATGGCGGCGTTGATCACCGTCACGTACTTGGCTCTGATGTCGGGCATGGCCTGCCTCCTTGCTACCGGGGGATGGAGCGCAGTGGACACGGTGCTGTTCATGGCGTTCGCAATCGGCTCGCCGTGGACGGTGGTGGGCTTCTGGAACGCCGTCATCGGATTGTGGTTGCTGCATGGCGTCAAGGATCCCATGCAGCGTGTGGCGCCGTTCGCGGCTGCGGCCGACAGCGACACGCCGATCGGCATCCGAACCGCTGTCCTCATGACCCTGCGCAATGAAGACCCGAGCCGAGCCTTCATGCGGTTGAAGACGGTCAAGGAGAGCCTGGACGCGACCGGCTACGGCGGCCAGTTCGACTATTTCGTCCTGAGCGACACGAACGATCCGACGGTCGCAACCGCCGAGGAGGAAGCGGCTGAGGCGTGGCGGCATGCGCTCTCCCGCCCGGATCAGGTCATCTATCGCCGCCGCACCGACAACACCGGCTACAAGGCCGGGAACCTGCGCGACTTCTGCAAGCGCTGGGGCGATGATTACGAGCTGATGCTGCCGCTCGATGCCGACAGCCTCATGTCCGGGGAGGCGATCATCCGGCTCGTGCGCATCATGCAGGCGCATCCGCAACTCGGCATTCTGCAGAGCCTCGTCGTCGGCATGCCGTCTTCGAGCGCGTTCGCACGCATTTTCCAGTTCGGCATGCGCCACGGCATGCGCTCCTACACCATGGGGCAGGCGTGGTGGGTCGGTGACTGTGGGCCGTTCTGGGGGCACAACGCGCTCGTGCGTATCGAGCCGTTTGCGGAAGAATGTCATCTGCCCATTCTGCCTGGAAAGCCTCCGCTCGGCGGACATGTGCTGTCCCACGACCAGGTCGAAGCCACGCTCATGCGTCGGGCCGGCTACGAGGTCCGGGTGCTGCCCGAGGAGCGCGGCTCCTGGGAAGAGAATCCGCCGACGATGCTGGAGTTCATCCGGCGCGACGTCCGCTGGTGCCAGGGCAACATGCAGTATCTGAAGCTGCTCGATCTGCCGGGCCTGCTGCCGATGAGCCGCTTTCAACTCATGTGGGCCATTCTGATGTTTCTCGGCATTCCGGCCTGGACATTGATGATCGCCCTGTTGCCCGTGCTCGCCTGGGAGGCGCAGGGGATCGAGGACTATCCAACGGCGCTCGCGATTTTCCTCTACGGCGCGTTCTTCATCATGTATCTGGCCCCGAAGATCGCCGGTCTCCTGGATGCCATGCTGACGAAGGGCGGTGTCGACGGCTACGGCGGCTGGCTGCGGTTTGCCGCGAGCGCCGTCACGGAGTTGCTATTCTCGTTCCTGCTCGGTGCCGTCTCGACCATCCGGACCACGATCTTCATGATCGGCCTGCTGTTCGGAAAATCGGTGACCTGGGGCGGGCAGGCCCGCGATGCGCACGGCATCGGCTGGGGTGCGGCGTGGTCGGCGCTCTGGCCGCAGGTGACATTTGGGGTGCTCGTCTGCGGTGCACTGCTGGCGATCTCGCCGACGGTCCTGCTGTGGAGCCTGCCACTGACGGCGGGCTATCTTCTGGCCATACCCTTCGGTGTGCTGACGGCAGATCCCGGGGTCGGGCGCATGTTCCAGAAGTTGGGGTTGTGCGGCATTCCTGAGGACTTCCGGCCACCGCCGGAGGTCCAGGCGGTCCAGTACAGGCAGTCATGAGCAACAGCTTGCAAGACCGATTACGTGCACTGAAGGGCGATCCGCAGCTTGCGGGGCTGCAGCGATCGCTCGAGGTCTACTATGGCCACGCGGAGCGCGATGCGGCCATGGATGCCCTTTATGCGCGCTTCGTCGGACCCGGCGATCTGGCGTTCGACATCGGCAGTCACGTCGGCGACCGCATCGGCGCGTTTCGCCGCCTCGGCGCGCACGTCATCGCCCTCGAGCCGCAACCGGACTGCGCCCGCGTGATCCGTGAGCTCTATGGCGAGGATCCCGGGGTCACGCTCGTCGAAGCGGCCTGCGGACAGGCCGCGGGGCGGCTGGCGCTCAAGGTCAATTCGGCCAATCCGACCGTTACAACCGCGTCGGCCGACTTCATCGCTGCGGCTGCTGGCGCTGGTGGCTGGGAGGGGCAGGTCTGGGATCGCGAGATCGAGGTCGAGCTGACGACCCTCGATGATCTGATCGCGCGTTTCGGCCGCCCACGGTTCGCCAAGATCGACGTCGAGGGCTTCGAGGCCGACGTCCTGGTCGGGCTCGGCACGGCGCTTCCCGCGCTGTCGTTCGAGTTCACCACCATTCAGCGCGACATCGCTCTGGCGTGCATCGACCGGCTCGATGCCCTCGGCGGCTACAGGTTCGACGCGGCGCTGGGTGAAACTCAGGTGTTGTGCTTCGGCGAATGGGTCGATAGCTCACGGATCAAGAACTTCATTCGCTCCCTTCCTCACGAAGCCAACTCAGGCGATGTCTATGCATGTCTCACTTGATCGCCTCCCGGCGATCGCCCTTGCAATGCTCCTTGCAACTGCACCCGGTCCCGCCATGTCTCAGACCAGCCCTCCCCGCCCGGACCCCGTGGCCGTCGAGGTCACCAACGGCAGCGAGCCGGTGCTGTGCGCCGAGAAGGACAATGTGAGCATCGCGTTCGCATCCCCGCGCGTGCGCAGCTTTCGCATCGAGGCCGCACATCCGGTCTACATCGGCAGCCTGCAGCGTGACAGCTTCGAGCCCGACTGGACGAATTGCGATATGTCGGGAGACCCCGTTTTCGCCGCGCCCGTACCGCCGCGCCGCGTCACCTTCTACGAGCAGGTCGATTTCTGGCTCGTCGGCATGACGTTCCCAACGTTCTGGCGCCCGGCGACGGCGACCGTCCGTGTGGGGGACCGCGTCGAGCACAACCTGCACCTGATCCAGCTCTGGATGATCCGCCCCATGGGCGGGGAGGAGGTGCTGGTCATCTACCCGCAGGACGGCTACTGGCGGCTGCGTCCGAAGGCGCCTGCCGGCATGGCCCATACCGCGTTCGGCTCCTCGTTCCTGATCGGCCCGGTCGAGGAGGATGGGCGGCCGATCGTTCGCATCAAGGAGCTGGCGTTCGATCCGCCATCGCGCAGCTTCACGCTGACTTTCGAGCGCGGCGGCTCGGCGACCGTCCAGATCGTGACCACCGATGAGAACCGGCACGCACTGCACGTCGTGTTCGACAAGCCCATCGAGGACCGGCCGTTCGCCACCATGCGCTCCATGTACATCACGGAGTTCAACAACGATGCGGCCCGCATTGCCGTCCGCGAGCAGGGCGCGAAGGGTTGGCGCGAACAGCCGGTCATGGCTTTCGACCGTGCCATGGCGACGGACATCTGGCTCGGCCGCCTCTCGCCGTCGCAGCACAACACGAGCTCGCCGGACATGGTCTTCAACAGCTTCTCGGAAACGAGCGAGCCGCGGCGGCCGCGCAACGAGCCCCCGCTCGAGGTGAAGCCGCCAGCGGCGAAGTAATCTCCTCGTCGGGAGGCTGTGCCTGCCGTCACCAGGCCAGGGCGGGCATTGCGGCGACCGGCCGGTGCGGGCTCGTCGCGAGCAGCGCCGCCAGCCGGTCCGCCTCGATGCCGCCCGACGGCATCAGCTCCTCGCGATGGATGCCGTGCCCGATCAGCAGGCCATCGACGCCATAGCCCGCAGCGCCTGCCAGGTCCGTGCGCACTGCATCGCCAATGGCCAGGATGCGTGTGCGCTCCACGGCACTGCCGCGCGCTGCCTCCGCCAGTCGGTGCGCGCCTTCGTAGGCTGGGGCGTGTGGCTTGCCGGCCCAGTACACGCTGCCGCCCATGGATTCGTAGAGCGCCGCCACGGCCCCGGCACATGGATAGAGGTGACCGCCGACCTCGACGATGAGGTCCGGATTGCCGCAGACGAGCGGCAGGGATCGCGCCAGGGCATCACTCAGCAGCGGTCGGTAGGTCTCGCCGGTCTCGCGTTGGTCATCGACGACACCGGTGCAGACGATGGCGACGGCCCGCGCGAGGTCGACCCGCTCCAGATCGAGACCACGGAAAACGCCGAGATCCCGATCCGGGCCGATGTGGTGAATGCGTCGATAGCCGCGCTCGGTGAGGTGGGTGCGGGTCAGGTCTCCGGACGTGATGGCCGCGTCCCAGGCATCCCGGCGGACGCCGACCTGATCGAGGAGCTTGGCAACGGACGACGAGGGCGAGGGGGAATTCGACACCAGCACGACGGTCCCGCCCGCTGCGCGGAACCGCGCCAGCGCCTCTCCCGCCTCTGCATAAGGCGTGATGCCGTTGTGCAGCACACCCCAGACGTCGCAGAACACGACATCATAGGCAGTGAGGAGCTGCCCCGCTCCGTTCAGGATGGGGACGTTTGCGCCTGTTGCTTTCGTCATTTCTCACTTCGCGGCGTGACTGATGGGGCGTTCCGTCATGCGGTCGGCCCGCGTGAGAACACGCCATAGCGGAAGCCCGCGTAGGAGACAAACATCGCCACCCCTGATGCGAGGGCGAGGGCGATGAGGAGCGGCGTCGCCGGGTGGATCAGGAGGACCAGGGCGAATACGCCATAGTTGACGACCTGTGCGCTCCAGGAGACCGCGGCAAAGCGCGTATATTCCTTGAAGGTTGGCGGTCCCGGCATGGCGAAGGTGAGCCGCCGGTTGATGAGCCAAGACACCACCATGCCGATCGCGATGGCCAGCGGGCGGGCAGCGAAAGGAGACCAGCCTGCTTCGGTCAGCAGCGTCAGAATGGACCAGTCGGTCGTGAAGGCGAGGAGGCCGGCCAGCAGGAAGCCGCCGAAGTGTCGCGCAGGGGTCAATGGCCGGCCCTGGTTTGGTCCGGACCCTTCAGGCATCCAGGTCATCCCAGGGGATCCAGCCAGCCTTCGTGCGCGTGGGCAGGCGAATGAGCTCCGGCAGGTTCGATGCGTTGAGCAGCGTTTCGAGCTCGGCGCGGCGCCTCATGACCACCGGGTCGATCCGGGCAAGCTCCTCGTCGGGGTTGCCGGGGTGGCACATGAGCATATGCAACGGACCGGGCCGCACGAGAAAGCGCTCGAGCTCCTGCCCGTACGGCACACCCTCGTCGAAAGGCGAAACGCCGGAGAAACCCCTGTTGGTCGGAAAGCCCATGCTCCGCGCGCGGGCCCCGAATCCGGTTGCCAGGGCCGCGAGCCCGAGCGCCTTCGAAACCGCGACGCCGCGGGCCGTGATGGCGACCGGCGAGTCCGCCGGATCGCGCAGCAGCGGTTTTACGCACGGATAGCGGCGCGCCAGGGTCCGGAGGAAGGCGACGCGCACCTGTGGGAGGACGTGCACGTGCTGGTGCCCGTCGATCATATCCGGGCGGGCTCCGAGCTCATCCTCGAACCGGTCGAGCTGGCGCGTGAGCTCGGCTGAGATTTCATCCTCATCGAGCCGGCCCGCCAGGGCGGTCTTCACCAGCGCTGGCAGGCTGGGGAACGTGCCCGAGGCCGCCAGGACGGGCATCGGGCCGAGCGGGGCACCGAGCGTCAGATTGAAGTGGAGGCCGATGGCGAGCTGGGGGCGCCAGCGGATGACCCGGCGCGCGTGCGAGGGCCAGTGATCGGTGGTCGCCAGCGCGCTCGTCGCTGACAGCCGTCCGGCGTCGATGAGCTGCTCGATCCCCGTGCTGACCCCTTCGGTCATCGCGTAATCGTCGGCGCAGAGAATGACGCCATGAGGATTCCCCGGATATTGGACCTCCGGAGATTCGATTTGCTCAGTGCTTTGCACTGGTGCCCTCGGTATGAGATTGGACGACAGCTTTCCATCTCCTGACCGGTTGGACCTGCTCCACGGAGCGGCTCGTGCCAAGCTCCTCTGCGACGACGAACAGCGGGCGCGCTTTCACCTCCTCGTAGACGCGGCCCAGGTATTCTCCGAGCACGCCGAGTGAAATCAGCTGCACGCCAGCGAAGATCATCACGGAGATGATGAGTGACGGGAAGCCTGGCACATCGGCCCCGTAGACGAGCGTGCGGACCAGAACCACGAGGGCGCTCGCGAAGGCCGTCAGCGACAACGCCAGCCCGAGCAGCGACCACACGCGCAAGGGGAGAGTGGAAAACGAGGTGAGGCCGTCGAGGGCGAAGCGCAAGAGTGAGCGGAAGCTCCAGCGGGACGGGCCGTGCACCCGATCAGCGACGGCGTACGGCACGCCGACGGAGCGGAAACCGATCCACGAGAACAGCCCCTTGTTGAAGCGGGACTTCTCGTCGAGGGCGTTCATGGCATCGACGGCGCGCCGATCGAGGAGCCGGAAATCGCCGGCGCCCTGAGGAATGTCGCACTTCGATAAGGCATTGAACGTTTTGTAGAAAGCCTCAGAGAAGAGGCGCCGGACGGCGCCTTCCGAGGCCCGGTCGAGCCGTTCGCCATAGACGACCTGAAATCCGGCCCGCCATTTCGCGACGAACTGATCAATCATCTCGGGCGGATGTTGCAGGTCCGCGTCCATGATGACCACGGCATCGCCGCGCGCGTATCTGAGGCCGGCTGCGATGGCAATCTCCTTGCCGAAGTTCCGGCTGAAGGACACCGCCTTGATGCGCGGCTCGGAATGGCGCGCCGCCCGGATCAGCTCGAGCGTGTTATCGACCGAGCCGTCGTCGACGAAAACGATCTCCCAGTCGAGCCGCAGGCGGTCGAGCTCGGGGACGAGGCGCGCTAGCAGCGGCTGCACGCCCTGGGCCTCGTTCAGTACGGGGATAACGACGGAGATGAGCGCTGTGGAGGTCATGAAACCTGGAGCTGACGGCCGACGCCCATTTCCGGCGGATACGGCGGCTAAGGCACGGGCGCGTTCACCGGATCGCCCACGAATGCATTATACGTCTAGTTGGCGACTGGCCATAGGTTATCCGCATGGGAACGAGCAAGTGTGGACGCTTCGTGGCGACCTGATGCCACGGCGCACGTCTAAAGTATAGCTGCCGTGCGATCTCCCCGGACGCGCACGAGGTATGATGAGCTTCCGTTTCGACTTGGGACTTAAAATAAAAGCGGCCCCGAAGGGCCGCCGGAAGCCGGTCTTGACCGAAACCGCTCAGGTATACCGTTTCCAGGTGACTGTGACCTTTGTGCCGATGGGCACCCGCGGGTAGAGGTCCAGCACATCCTCATTGTACATGCGGATGCAACCTTTCGAGACCGCGTCGCCGATTGTCCAGGGCGCATCTGTACCGTGGATACGATAGAGGGTCGCGCCGAGGTAGAGCGCCCGAACCCCTAGCGGATTGCGCGGATGCCCACCCGGCATGTAGGCCGGCAGGCTGGGGTTCTCACGCCGCATCTCAGGCGTCGGCGTCCAGGAGGGGTTCACACGCTTGTCGGAGATCGTGCTGACACCCTGCCAGCGGCTCTTCTCGCGTGGCACGGCGATCGGATAGCTGATGGCCTCGCCGCGGCGATGGACCCAGTAGAGCTTGCGGTCACCGAAGCTGACAACGATCTGGCCGGGCGTGTAGCTCGCCGGGAACGAAACCGTCTGACGTGAGCCGCCGCCCCACAGGAACGAGAAAAAGCCCTGCGCGGAGGCGCTGCCGACCATGGTGGTCAACGCGGCGCTCGCGGCGGCGACGGTGAGGATTAATCGACGGGCTATTCGGAAGTGCGACATTTGCCTCCATCCCATGTAGCTCGAATGCGGAACGATTGTGCGGGGTAGCCGTCGCCGCTCGAAGCCGCGAAGTTCGGCCTAGCTCATTCTGCAACAATGCCGTTAACGGAGTACTTCGTGAGTCGCCTTGTCAAGATGCTGGTGCATATAAGCTGGCGCTGTGGCCGATGGCCAACACTCTAATTCTGCTCGGATTGACAACACCTTCGCTGCAACAGGATGCTGCGGACTCGTCCTGTCGGTTGTCCTCCGAACCAGCATTAGAGCGCGCGCATGTCAGCATCCACCCGTCTCAAAAAAAAGCTCTTTGAACAACCCTTGACCCATATCATCGGGGCTCACAATCCGTTGAGCGCGCGGCTGGCGGAGCAGGCAGGTTTCGACGGGATCTGGGCGAGCGGGTTCGAGTTGTCCGCGGCCTATGGCATCCCGGACGCGAGCCTCATCAGTATGACGCAGCACCTCGAGACGACGCGCGCCATCGCGGACGCTGTGAGCATTCCGGTCGTCGCGGACATCGACACGGGGTACGGCAACGCCATCAACGTGATTCACGCGGTCGAGAAGTACGAGGCGGCTGGCGCAGCCGCCGTCGTCATCGAGGACAAGATGTTCCCGAAGGATACGAGCCTGCTGGCCGGTGGCCGGCAGGAGCTCGTCCGCGTAGAGGAGTTCCAGGGTAAGATCGAGGCTGCGGTGGCGGCGCGGCGGAACCCGGATTTCCTCATCATCGCACGCGTCGAGGCGCTGATAGCGGGCCTCGGGCAGGAGGAGGCCAGGATGCGCGGTGAGAGCTATGCCGCGGCCGGCGCCGATGCCATCCTGATTCACTCGAAGTCCAATACGCCGGACGAGATCGTGACCTTCGTCAGCAACTGGGAGGCGAAGGTGCCGCTCGTGCTCGTGCCGACGGCCTACCCGCAGCTGACCGAGGACGACATCGTCGCGCTGGGCAAGGTCAAGCTCGTGATCTACGGCAATCACGCCATTCGCGCGGCTGTGACCGGGATGGAGAAAGTGCTCAACCAGATCCGCCGGGATCGGGGAATCCAGAATGTCGACAAGGAGATCGTTCCCGTGACGCGGATCTTCGATCTCCAGGAGGTTTCTGGCATGAAGCAGCGCGAGAAGCGCTACCTCCGCTGACTGCCGCCCATCAGCTTGATGCCGGCAATCCGGATCTCAGCAACATCGCCCGGACGGATGCGACGAGATGTTTCTCGTCGAATGGCTTTGAGATGAGCGGCAGATCCCGGAAGGTCGGCGGCAGGCTTTCGCGGCCGTAGCCCGTCAGGAACACGAAGGGGATGTGGCGGGCGGTGAGACTGTCGGCGATTTCTGTCACGTCCCGGCCGCTCAGGTTGCAGTCCAGGATGACGCCGTCGATTGCCTCGGAGCCGATCGCGCGCAGGGCTCCCTCGATGGTGCCCGCCGGCTCGAGCACCTCGAATCCGGCGTCGGCCAGCACCGACGCGATCTCGAGTGCGACCAAAAACTCGTCCTCGACGATGAGAATGCGGTGCCCTTTCACCAACGGCCTCCCTGTGCCGCCAGCCCGCCGTGAGCAGGATGGACGCCGGACCTTTCTGGAATGCGTGGTCGTTTCAGAACGTTCCATGGCCGCCGGTAAGCAGGGGGGCTCTTGGCGGGGCGACGGCCGAGCCGACGGTGGAGCATCGAGCTGGATCGGCGTTAATCTGACGCTATCGGACTGCCGAGGTCGCGAGGAAAGACTTCCTTAAGCAATTTCAGACCCGTCATAGATTTTTTTCAGAAGCCGATGGAACTCTATCAGGGGAGGCGCGTTACGCTCATGACC
>JAEZHL010000051.1 GCA_023416575.1 Pseudomonadota bacterium | reverse complement strand
GAGGGAGATCAGGATCAGCGCAAGGAGGTTCACGCGCACGATCGCGATTACGGGCCCGATTGCTGGTACCGAGCGGCAGCGATATCCGGCGCGAACGTCAGCCCAACGCGCACGTCGGGCGTGACGTCGGCGGGTGTCCAACGCACAAATATCATGCGCGCCGAATTATCGGGCAAATCGGACGAAACTTCGCGCCGGTAGCGCTATGGGGCGGCGAGCGTCGCATGCGGTTTCGACCTCGCGCGCGATTCGCATAATCAATATTATGGAAAATGGGAGGGAGTATAACCCAGAATATCCGAGGGTTATGCAACCCCCGGACCATCTCGACTGGACCGAGCTAGACCCTTGTGGACCTACTTCTCAACGCGTTCATACTTGTCCGCAATCATCCGATCCAGCAGCCGCACACCCCATCCAGAGGCCCAGCTCTGGCTGATGTCGGACTTCGTCGAGTCCATAGCTACGCCGGCGACGTCGAGATGGGCCCACGGCGTATCGCGGACGAACCGTTGCAGGAACTGCGCCGCGGTGATGGCACCACCGAACCGCCCACCGATGTTCTTCACGTCGGCGTTGCGCGAGTCGATCAGCTTGTCATAGGCCGCCGACATCGGCATGCGCCAGACCAGCTCGCCCGTTGCCGTGCCGGCATCGGCCAGATCCGCGGCCAGCTTGTCGTCGTTGGCGAAGAGGCCCGCGTACTCCTTACCCAGGGCAACCATGATGGCGCCGGTCAGGGTGGCGAGATCGACCATCAGGCGCGGCTTGAACCGCTCCTGCGCGTACCAGAGCACATCGGCCAGTACGAGACGGCCCTCGGCATCGGTATTGAGAACCTCGATGGTCTGACCCGACATGGAGGTCACGATGTCTCCGGGGCGCTGGGCCGAGCCCGACGGCATGTTCTCCGTCAGCCCGAGCAGGCCGACGACGTTCACGTTCGCCTGCCGCTCGGCCAGGGCCTGCATGAGGCCGGCAACGCAAGCCGCGCCGCCCATGTCGCCCTTCATGTCCTCCATGCCCTGGGCCGGCTTCATCGAGATGCCGCCGGTGTCGAAGCAGACACCCTTGCCCACGAAGCACAGCGGCTTCGTGCGACGCGATTTGGCGCCGTTCCACTGCAGCACGGCGACCCGCGGCGGGCGGACGCTGCCCTGCCCAACCGCCAGCAAGGCGTGCATGTTCAACGCCTTCATGTCGTCGACATCGAGAATCTCGACCTCGACGCCCAATCGGGACAGCTCCGCGACGCGCTCGGCGAACTCGACCGGACCGAGGACGTTGGCGGGCTCGTTGACGAGGTCGCGGGCGAAAAAGATGCCGTTCGCCAGTGCTTGGCGCCGGGCGAACGCGGCCTCGGCGGCCTTGGGGTCCTGGGTGTGGATGACGAGACGGGTGAGCCCATCGGGCTTCTGGTCGTCGCCGTTCTCCTCCTTGCGCCGGGTCGTATACTTGCTGAAGCGGTAGCTCCGCAGCACGGCGCCATAGGCCAGATCGGCGGCAATGTCAGCAGCCGACCGGCTGCGCGGATCCGCGACCTCGGAAATGAGACTCGCCGTCTCACACTTACGGGCCGTGATCTGCGCGTAGACGTAGCCGCCGAGATTGACCCAGTCCATCTCCTTGGCCTGATCCGGCTTGCCGGCGCCAACGACGACGAGGCGGTTCACATCGATGCCGCTCGGAGCCAGAAGCTCAAACGATGTCTTGGGCTTACCCGTGAAGTCGGCCGCTTCCGCAGCGCGCAGGATCGCACCATCGGTGCGGTTGTCGAGCGACCGGCCCTGAGACCCGAGTGCGCGGTCCTGTGAGCTGAGAATGGCCGCCACAGGTTGCAGCGACGCCTTGAGCGGGGCGAATTCGATGGCGAGGCGATCTGTCATGACTGGTTTCTGGATGGACCCTGGCTGGCAGCACCGCCCCTCCTCAGGTTGCGAATCTCCTGGGATCCTGCACATAACGATCGGCAGGACGGATCGATGCCATAGTGCGAGAGACCTTAGTCGCTCGCGCGCGAAGTGCAAGCGATGCCTCTTCAGCCGAGGCGCGTGATCGCGGCGTGTGGCGCGCGAAACGGAGCCGAAATTCCGCCACCGTGCTGTGAGAGCGGCATCGTGCGGGGCACTGAGCAGCAGGGGCACGGGTGACGCATTCCGGCGAAAATTCCGGTTGGCACAGGATGGGTGGGCCATGACGACCTTCGGCCGCTACCTGTTCCGACAAGTTGCTGGTGCATTACTCCTTATTCTGCTTTCCCTTTCGGGCATCGTCTGGATCGCGCTGGCGTTGCGCCAGCTCAACCTCGTCACGACGCAGGGACAGGACACCTGGGCCTTCCTTGCTATGACGACGCTGGCCTTGCCGAACCTGATGGCTCTCATCGCGCCGATCGCGCTGCTGATCGCGACGATCCACACCCTGAACCGGCTGAACGGTGACAGCGAGCTGATCGTGCTGACGGCGTCGGGCGCCACCATCTGGACGGTCGTGCGCCCGCTGATCCTGCTCGCCCTCCTCGTCTCGCTTGCCGTCTCCTTCGTCAATCACATCGGCATGCCCTGGAGCCTGCGGCTACTCCGGGACTACGTCATCCAGGTCCGGACCGATTTGATCTCGCAGGTTCTGCAGCCGGGGAAGTTCTCGAGCCCGGAGCGCAACCTCACGTTCCATATCCGTGACCGCACCTACGAGGGCGAGTTGCTCGGCATCCTCATGCAGGACAGCCGCGACAAGAACCAGACGATGTCCTATCTGGCCGAGCGCGGCATCATCGTGAAGCAGGAGGACGCGACCTTCCTGGTGATGACCGACGGCCATATCATCCGGCGGCCGGAGACGGAGGAGCCGCCGCAGATCGTCACCTTCGAGAGCTACGCCATCGACCTCAACCGCTTCGAGCCGCGGAGCGACGGCGGTGGCCTGAAGCCGCGCGAGCGCTACTTCAGCGAGCTCGCGTTCCCGGCGCCCGACGACCCCAATTTCCGGCATCAGCCGGGGCAGTTCAGGGCCGAGTTCCACGAGCGGTTCGCCAACCCCCTTTATCCTTTCGCCTTCGTCATGCTGGCGGTTGCCTTCGCAGGCCAGGCGCGCTCGACGCGGCAGAACAGGGTCGAAGGGGTGGTGATCGCGTTCCTGCTCTCGGCCCTGATCCGCCTGGGCGGCCTCGCCGCCAACAACCTGGTCGTGATGCGCGCCTCCGCCGTGCCCCTGCTCTATCTCCTGCCCATCGCCGGCATCGTCTTTGGCGCGCTCATGCTGCGCCTCAACGCCCGCCCGCGCAGCGGCCCGACGGCAACGGACAAGCTGGCACAGCTCTTTGGGGCGGTGGGAAGCGTGATCGGCCCCTGGCTGCCGGGGGCAGCACTCCGGCGCTCGCGGCAGGGAGCCGGGTGACGCATGACGCGCGGACTGACGCTCAAAGCCTACATCGCTCGCCACTTCGTCGTCGCCATCCTCGGCGTGTTCCTGCTCTGCGCGATCCTGATCTTCATGATCGACTTCGTGGAGATCCTCCGCCAGTCTGGCAAGTATGGCAGCGTTCCGGCGACGACCCTCATCTGGCTCACCCTGCTGCGGCTACCGGCCTATACGGAAATCCTGCTCGCGTTCGCCGTGCTGGTCGGCAGCATCGCCACCCTTCTCCAGCTCAGCCGCAAGAGCGAGCTGGCTGTGATCCGGGCCGCGGGAATGTCGGCTTGGCAGTTCCTGAGCCCAGGCCTGTTCGTCGCCTTCTTCTTGGGCGTGCTTGCCATCACGGTCTACAACCCGATGGCGGCTGCCGCCCGTGCCGAAGCCGAGGAGCTGTTCGCCGAAGCGTTCGGCAGGGAATCGAATTTCCTCAAAACCCGGAACGCCGGCTCCTGGCTCCGTCAGGATGGGGCCGACGGATCCTCCGTCATGAGCGCTGGCGGGGTCGCGGAAGGCGGTCTCAAGCTGTTCACGGTGATCGTGTTCCAGTTCGACCGCGCGGGAGAGTTCATCGAGCGCATCGAGGCCGAGCGCGCCACTCTGCGCGAGGGCTACTGGCATCTCGAGAAGGTCATGGTGGCCGGCGCCGGTCGCGAGGCGGAGCATTACGAGCACTATCTCGTCAGCACCTATCTGACCCCGGAACGGTTGCAGGACGCACTCGGCAGCGTCATCTCGCTGTCGTTTTGGGAGCTGCCGGGGCTCATCGAGGTCGCCGAGCGCGCTGGCCTCTCGGCAGCACCCTACCGAATCCAGTATGAGCTACTTCTGTCGCGGCCATTGTTGCTGATCTGCATGGTCCTTTTCGCTGGTACTGTGTCGTTGAGGTCATTCCGGTCCGGCGGCATTCAGACTATGGTCGCCACAGGGATGATTGGGGGCTTGGGGTTCTTTCTGCTGGCAGAGGTATCCCGACAGGTTGGGGTCGCCGGACTCGTATCGCCAAGAGTGGCGGTATGGGCGCCTGTGGTTGTAGCCGCCCTGGTGTCGTTGACGGTGCTGTTGCACCAGGAGGACGGTTAGGTGAAGCGTTACGCGCAGACACCTCAAGATCGTAACGCCGTCGTGGCGCACCGAGCGCCCCGTCATGTGCTGACGGGCGCCCGTTTCGGTGTCATTGCGCTCTGCCTGACGTTGGTGGCGACCGGCCCTGCCGGCGCGCAGGATCCGACCGTGCTCGCACCGGCGACGGCAGCGATGCCCAACAAGCTGGAGCAGCCGCGGACGCCGCCCGCCTTCGCGAAGGGCGGGGCCGGCATGTTCGGCCCGATCAAGAAGATCGACCAGACGCAGCCGCTCTACCTGCAGGGCGACGAGCTGGTCTACGACAGCCAGGGCAACCGCATCATGGCCCGCGGCAACGTCGAGATTTATTACAACAACTACATCCTGCTGGCCGACGAGGTCGTCTACGACCAGAATGCCAACACCCTGAGCGCACTCGGCAACGTCACGCTCAAGGAGCCGAACGGCCTCATCACGCGTGGCGAGCGCATCACGCTGACGGACGACTTCCGCGACGGCTTCGTGCAGTCGCTCAGCGTCACGGCGCGGGACGATACACGGATCGCCGCCGAGCGCGCCGTGCGCCGCGACGGCAACATCACCGAGTTCCAGAACGGCCGCTTCACGCCCTGTAAGACCGAAGGCAACATGCCGCCGCTCTGGTGCATCAGCGCCGGACGCGTGGTCCACGACCAGACGGCGGCGACGATCACCTACCAGGACGCGCAGTTCGAGGTCCTGGGCGTGCCCATCATCGGCATGCCCTACTTCCAGCACGCCGATCCGTCCGTGAAGCAAAAGTCGGGCTTCCTAGCCCCGGGCTACATGACGTCGGATGATCTCGGCTTCGCTGTCGAGGTTCCCTACTACTTCGCCCTGGCGCCGAACTACGATTTCACCTTCCACCCGATGTACACCGCCAAGCAGGGCGTGCTGTGGCAGGGCGACTGGCGCCATCGCCTGTCGTTCGGCGGCATCACCGGCACCTACACGGTCAAGGTGGCGGCCATCGACCAGGATTCAGCAGACCTCCCCGGCTCGCCCGAGGACAGGGAGCGCTTCGACGGTTGGCGCGGCAGCATCGAGACCAAGGGCCGCTTCTCGCTGTCGTCGTGGTGGAATTTCGGCTGGGACGTGACGCTGGAGAGCGACGACTATTTCCGCCGCTTCTACAAGCTCGACAACGTGCTGCAGACGGACCGCGTGAATCAGGTCTATCTGATCGGGATAAGCGACCGGAACTACTTCGGCGCCCACCTCTATCACTTCGGTGGCCTGCGCTTCGATGATACGTCAACCACCGAGGGGCGTGTTCACCCGATCATCAACTACAACTATGTGTTCGCTGATCCGGTCCTCGGCGGCGAACTGACCTTCAACGCCAACGCGCTGAGCTTCTCCCGCGACCTGACCAACGACACGTGGTCGGCCGAGACGGCGATGAACCGGGTGGTTGCCGATGTCAACTGGCGCCGCCGCTTCACCGACTCGCTGGGTCAGACCTATACGCCGTTCGCCAGCCTGCGCGGCGACATCTACACGTTCAACAATGTCGTGGATCCGGTCACCAAGGAGCTGATCGACAACGAGACGGTGACGCGCGGACTGGCCACGGCCGGCCTGCTGTACGCCTATCCGTTCGTCACTCACTCCAATGCCGGGGCGCACGTCGTCGAACCCGTCGGCCAGGTCATCGTGCGCCAGAACAGCGTTCCGCAGCGCCACCTGCCCAACGAGGACGCGCGCAGCATCGTGTTCGACGACACCAACCTGTTCGAGGTCGACAAGTTGTCCGGCCTCGACCGGGTCGAGACGGGAACGCGCGCCAACGTCGGTGTGCAGTATACCTTCCAGGGCAACAACGGCGGCTTCGCGCGCCTGCTGGCTGGTCAGAGCTATCACCTGTCTGGCGACAACATCTATAGTGTCACCGGCGTCGATGCTGACGGCAATCCGCTCTCCTCGCCGCTCAATGGTCTCGAGAACGACCGGTCCGACTACGTGCTTGCGGCCTATCTGGCCCCCTCCTCCATGTTCCGGACCATCGCTCAGACCCGTTTCGACGAGAGCGGCTTTGGTCTGCGGCGCGCCGATATCTTCGGTGAGTTCAACTACGGACCGTTGGTCGCGCAGGCCACCTACAGCTATGCGACATTCGATCCGCTGAAGGGCTTGAAGACGGACCAGGAGGACATCTTCAGCGTCGTCGGCCTCCAGCTCACGGACCGCTGGAGCGTGCTCGGCTCGATCCGCTACGACCTCGACGCAGGCGCGCGCATCCAGGATGCGATCCAGCTCCGGTATGCCGATGATTGCTTCGTGCTGACGGCGAGCTACACGGAAACCTTCATCGATGATAGTTCGCGTCAGCTCGAGGAGGACCGTACGCTGATGCTGCGGTTCGAGCTCAAGCATCTGGGCGAGTTCCAGTACAAGACGGACGCACTGGATCACTTCTTCGCCGAGAACCAAGCTGCACCCCAGAACTAGTTGCCGACCTGTCCCGCCGCGGCTTGTGAGGACAGGACCGACGACGGAGCGCTGGGTGCTCGCCTTCTCCTTGCCACGTGAGGTGTGGATAACACCCATTGAGAGCGCCGACATGCGGGTATGCTTGCCATAGTCGAGTCGGTTGCGCGTGCACTATCGGGCGGATTGGGAATGAGGCGAATCCTGCGACATCGAGCGACCAGACGCGGTGCTCTCGTACTGGTGGCGCTGGCAGCTGTCATGCCGGCGGCTGCCCATGGCCAAGGCACCCCGCAGACACTGCCGGGACTCGTGGTCACAACTCCCTCTGGCCAGGGCTCCGACGCCGCTCCGCCAAAGCAGAAGAGCAAGGGGTCCTCGGAGAAAGGCGCCGACACGCGCGCCAAATCCAGTGGGTCGGCCAAGAGCAAGTCGGCCGCGCTCGATCCCAGCGGCTCCGGTAAGCGACGTGGCGCGCAATCGATCGTCGTGCTCGTCAATGACGAGCCGATCACAGCCTACGAGATCGACCAGCGCACGCGGCTGATGGCGCTCGGCGCCAACCTTGGCGAGAGGGCGCAGGAGAACTTCAAGCGGCTGGTGCAGCAGGACAGCACCAATCAGCGGCTGCGCCAGATCTTGCAGGAGACGATCGAGGCCAACCAGGGCAAGTCGCGGGAGCAGGTGCTGGCGATCTTCGAGCAGCGCAAGGCGCAATTCGCCCAGGCCCTGCAGCGGCAAGCGATCGACAATGCGAGGGCGTCCGTACTGCCAGGCTATCGGAAGGAGGCTCTTGAGGAACTCATCGAGGAGCGCCTCAAGCTGCAGGAAGCCAAGCGCGTCAGCATCGCGATCGAAGACAGCCAGGTCGACGACATCATCCGCGGCCTTGCCGAACGCAACAAGATGACGATCGACCAGTTCGCCAAGCACCTCAAGGGCATGGGCACGGACATCGAATCCATGCGTGCCCGCTTCCGTGCCAGCCTCGCATGGCAGGGCGTGGTCCGCCGGCGCTTCAGTGCCCAAGTCGCCGTCAGCCAGCGGGAGATCGATCGCATGGTGTCGACCGCCGCGGGTGAGGCTCAGGACGAAACAGAGTTGCAGCTTCACCGGATTACGCTCACCATTTCCGGGAAGATCGACCAGAAGATCATGGCCCGGCGCCTGGACGAGGCGGAGCGCATCGCGCGCGGGTTCAAGGGCTGCACGACGACAGCGGCGGTGGCCAAGGCGGAGAATGCGAAGTTCGAGGACCTCGGCATGCGCAAGCCGTCGTCGGTCCCCGAGCCGACGCGGAGCCTGCTGCTCAATGCCAAGGACGGCGAGATGGTGCCACCCAACATGTCGAGCCGGGGCGTCGAGCTTTACGCCGTCTGCAGCCGCAAGACGATCAAGGCCGACGACAAGAAGCGCGAGCAGGTGGCGCAGGACCTGCAGCAGAAAGAATTCGAGGTCCTGGCCA
>JAEZHL010000446.1 GCA_023416575.1 Pseudomonadota bacterium | reverse complement strand
CGTGCGAGGGCAATCCGAGCGCGAGCCGCACGGCATTGGGTGCATGTCCCGGCGCCATGGTGAACGCATGCGAGGGCGTGACCGCGACGCCCACGCGTGCGGCTGCGGCAGCGAATGCCTCGGAGCGCCACCCCTCCGGCAGCCGGAGCCAGATATGATAAGCGCCAGGATCCGCCGCGATATCGAAGCCATCGAACAGCTTCGCCATGATCGCCTGTCGCAACCGTGCATCCCGCCGCTTCAGCCTGACGATCTCGGCGGCAGCGCCGTCCTGCATCAGTCGCATCGCAGCGTGAAACGCCAGCGACGGCACAGTCCACGCGCCGCCACGCGCAATGGACCAGACACGGTCGCGCATCGCCTGCGGAACGTGCAGCATTCCGACCGACAAGCCCGGCGCCAAGCGCTTCGACAGGCTGTCGACGACGATGCACTGCTCAGGTGCCATTACCGCGAGGGGCGGCGCATCAGAGAGAAAGCCGTAGACCATGTCCTCGATGATCATGATCCCGAGCGCTCTCGCCGTCCGCACGAGATCGGCCCTTCGCTCCGCGTTCATGGAGATGCCGAGCGGATTGTGCATCACCGGCTGCACGTAGAGCGCCGAAATGGCCGCCTTGCGATGCGCCCTGGCGAGCGCGGCAGGCTCCAGTCCATTCTCATCCATCGCGATCGGCACCAGCGAGGCACCGATCCGTTGCGCGATGGTTTTGAGCATCGGGTAGGACAACGCCTCGACTGCAATCCGGCTACCGATGGGCGCTAGGGCAGCCAGTGCGGCCGCAATCGCTTGACGTCCGGAGCCGGTGAACACGAACCCTTCGGAGCTCGGCTGCCAATGCCGCGTGGAGAGAAACGCGCACACCACATCCCGACCTTGATCGATCTGGCGGGCTGTAACCGGTCCGGTCGCGCTCGCCGCAACATCCGCCCGCTGCAATCCGGCAAGGCAATCTGCGAAGATGCGTGCTTGCTCGGGGATCGCCGGAAAGTTGAACTCGAGATCAATGGTCCCGTCGCGCGGCTCGCCCCGGACATAAGTCTGGCCCGGCCGGCCGGCGACGAAGGTTCCCCGCCCCACTTCCCCGACGACGAGTCCCCGCCTCAGCAATTCCGCATAGACGCGGCTGGCCGTCGAGACCGCGATGCCCTTCGCGTAGGCGAACGTGCGCTGCGGCGGAAGCCTGTCCCCAGGCTTCAGGCGACCCGCCGCTATCTCAGCAGCAATCGCATCGGCATGTATCAGGTAGTCCGCCGTCGGCATCATTGCTCCGAGTGCAATAATGTCATTGCTCCGAGGAAATACTAGGCGCAAAACTGCGCCGATACCACAGGGATGCACTCGATGCCTTCGACCGCGACGTTTCTCGCCGTCTCACTTATTGCCCTCGGCATGGTGCTGACACCTGGGCCGAACATGGTCTATCTCATTTCCCGCAGCATCACCCAGGGACGCGCGGCGGGCGTGATCTCCCTGATCGGAGTGATCCTCGGGTTCGTGTTCTACGTTTTCGCTGCCGCGTTCGGCCTGCAAGCGCTGGTTCTCGCGGTGCCCCTGGCTTACGACATCATCCGTTGGGCAGGCGCTGCCTATCTCCTTTATCTCGCCTGGACCTCTGTGAAGCCGGGTGCGCGTTCCCCGCTGCAGCCGCGGCTTGACCTTCCTCACGACGGCCCACACCGGCTCCTTGCGATGGGCTTTTTTACCAATCTCCTCAACCCAAAGATCGCCGTCCTTTATCTGTCGCTGATACCGCAATTCATCGACCCGGCCGCCGGCCCCGTGCTGATGCAGTTCATTCTGCTTGGCCTGACCCAGATCGCGGTCAGCTTCACGATCAATCTCGCAATCGTCTTCGCGTGCGGCTCGTTTGCGCTCTGGCTTGCAACGCGCCCCGCCTGGCTTGCCGTGCAACGCTGGTTCATGGGAGGCGTCCTGGCCGCCCTCGCCGTCCGCCTAGCGCTCGAACCGAGGCCGGCATGAAGGCCCATTTCCGGGACAATCCCCAGAAATCCGAAGTGCACCGCGCTCACCGAAGCCGTGCTGAGACTGTGCTGAGACTGGCGCAGCTTCCGATCGTTTGGTTGCATCAGCTCCGCACGCGACACGAGCTGTCGCAGCTCGACAGCTGCCAATTGCGCGCTGTGGGGCTCGACGAGCAGCTCGTGCGGCGCGAATCCAGCAAGCCGTCCTGGCAGGAGTGACCACTGCGATGCTTCGTATCCTCGGCAAGCGCCAGTCGATCAATGTCCGCAAAGTGCTCTGGGCGTGCGATGAGATGGGGCTGCTCTATGACCAGGAGGAATGGGGTACTGGCACTCGGCTCACGTCTGAGCCGGAGTTCCAGGCGCTCAATCCGAAGCGACTTGTGCCAGTCCTCGTTGATGACGGGGCAGTGATCACCGAGTCGAATACGATCCTCCGCTATCTCGCATCGAAGCATGGCCGCACCGATCTCTTGCCGGCGGAACCCATCGCCCGCGCTCGCATCGAAGAAATGATGGACTGGCAGGCGACAGAGTTGAATTGGTCTTGGCGGCCGGCCTTTCAGGCGATCGTCCGACAATCCGCGAGCGCCGGCAGCCCTGCCCAGATCGAACAGTCCCTCGCTGACTGGCGCAGCATGATGATGTTGCTGGAAGCGCGGCTGGCCAAGGGTGCACCGTATGTCTGCGGGGAGACGTTCACGCTCGCCGACATCGTCATCGGCCTCTCGGTCAACCGCTGGTTCCAAACACCGATAACGCGCCCCTCGCTCCCTCAGGTGCGCAAATACTTCGATCGTCTGGCACGCCGACCCGCGTCACACCCGCACCTTGGCGGAACCACCGACTGACGGAACATAAGCTTGCGATCGCACGCCGGCGGCTGAATTGGGCTCGTCCCCTCAGGCCCGGATTGCGGGGCGACGAAGTGCCCTCACCGAGGCCGGCAACCTCATCCGGATGAACAGCTCGAGATCAGCGCACCCTAGCTGGCGCGCTTCTGGATCCACCCGTGTGACACCACCAGAACCATACGCAACACTCCTGCCTAGCACCACGCACAAACGAAAACGCCGCGCAGGGCGAGCCTGCGCGGCGTTTTGGTAACTCATATGAAGAGGGGAACTCGATTGATATCTTCCTCACCCCTTTGCAGACCTGGCAACGACCTACTCTCCCGCGTCTTAAGACGAAGTACCATCGGCGCTGGGGCGTTTCACGGCCGAGTTCGGAATGGGATCGGGTGCAGCCACCCCGCTAGAATCACCAGGTCGGCGAAAGGGTGAA
>JAEZHL010000316.1 GCA_023416575.1 Pseudomonadota bacterium | reverse complement strand
GTGTCGCGCCGCTCGCGTAAGAGGTCGAGCGCCTTCAGCCCGATCTCCAGGTGCTGCGCGCCGGCGGCCTCGTAGAAGGCGTTCGCGGCGCCCGGCAGCTTGATCTCGCCATGCAACGGCTTGTCGGAGACGCAGAGTAGCGTGCCGTAAGGAACCCGCAGGCGGTAGCCGTTGGCGGCGATGGTGCCGCTCTCCATGTCGACAGCGATGGCACGCGACAGGTTGATGCGCCGCCGCTGCTGCGTGTAGCGCAGCTCCCAATTGCGGTCGTCGTTCGTGACGACGGTGCCGGTTCTGAGCCGCTCCTTCAGAGCCTCGCCCTTCTCGCCAGTGACGATCGCCGCCGCATCCTGGAGTGCGACCTGCACCTCGGCGAGAGCCGGAATGGGCACATCCGGCGGCACCAGGGTGTCGAGGATACGGTCCTGCCGCAGATAGGCATGGGCCAGAACATAATCTCCGATCTGCTGCGATTGCCGCAGGCCGCCGCAGTGGCCGACCATCAGCCAGCAGTTGGGACGCAGCACGGCCAGGTGATCGGTAATGTTCTTCGCGTTCGAGGGACCGACACCGATGTTGACCAGTGTCACGCCTTCACCTTCCGGTCCGACGAGGTGATAAGCGGGCATCTGGAAGCGATGCCATGGGCTGCCCGCGATCACGCCTTCCGCCTGCTCCGGTGATTCGCCGCGCTGGATCTCGGCCCCTCCGGGCAGCACGAGACGTCGATACGGCCCTTCCTCGTTCAGCCGCGCGATGCCCCAGCGGACGAACTGGTCGACGTAGCGGTGATAGTTCGTGAGCAGAATCCAATGCTGCACGTTGCGCCAGTCACTGCCGGTGTAATGCACGAGCCGGCGCAATGAGTAGTCGACCCGAACCGCATCGAACAACGCCAGCGGGCGCGGCTCACCCTCCGGCGCTTCCCATTCGCCATCCGCCACCTCGTCGCCGACGAGCGACAGCAGCGGCGTCGGGAAGTAGCGGGCGAGCTCGACGGCGGTGATTCCCTTGCTGCCGATCTCGTCCACCCGCTCCATGGTGTAGGGGAACGGGATTTCCTGCTGGCTGCTGCCAACCTCGATCTCGGCGCCGTATTCGCTCACCAGCGGCCGCAACTGCTCGAGCAGATAGCGCCGGAAGAAGCGCGGGTGGGTGATCGTGGTCTCGTAGACTCCGGGCCGCTGGAATTTGGCGTAGGCGCGCCGTGTGCGCGGAGGCTCGTCGGTGCCGTAGTTGATCACACGCAGCAGGGGATAGCGGAATTCCGATCGCTGCCGTGGGCTCGGCGGCTCACGGGTGTCGAGATAGCGGTCCAGCGCACGCACCAGGGCGGAGGACGCGCGGGCATAAAGTTCCTCGAGCCGGTCCACCGCCGCTTCAGGTGTGAGGGTCTGCCTGCCGTTCTGCTGCTTGCCCATGATCTGAGACTTGCCAGTGCCGTCTTGGTTTCCCTCAACTTAAGCGCGCTGGCTGTGTTTGTCGCCGTCTCGGTGTCTCAAACCTTTCCGGCTGGGTGGGCCGCAACATTGAGGTCCAGCGGCTCGGTCGCGGGGCCGTCCGTTTCGAAGCCCTGGGCGACGAGGCGACCGCGTGCCGCGTCGGCAACCACCACCAGCCGGGTGTCCTTGTTGAGAACCGGCGGCTTCAGCCAATCGAAGGCCGGATCGAGGTCGCACGTCGCTTGGCGCATCAGGCGGAATCGGCCGGCGCTGTCCAGGCCTCGCGGCCGGCCTCGCCAGTGGGCGGTCTGCCAGTGGTTGGCTGCGACCGCAGGGCCATCGTGGATGGAGGCAGCTTCCTCGGTGCGCTCGATGACACAGGTTTCGCAGGCATCGAGGCCCGCGAGGCTGAAGATGGCGGGGCTCGCGATCGGATGCTCGGTCAGCAGCCGTTTCGCTTCCGCGAAGCTCGTCGCGGTCTCGAACGCCAGCCGCAGGACCTGGGCCGGGGTCGGGTGCGGTGTGCGCCAGACGCGCACCCGGTTCATCATCCAGTCGAGCGGCAGCAGGCCGCCGCCGGCCTTGGGCATGGGGGCTTGGTTCAGGGCGGCCGAGAACCGGCCCGGCGCCATGGCCTGCAGCACGCCGGTGTATCCGGGCCAGGTCAGGGTGGTGAAGGGGCCGGCGGGGCCACGCACATTGGCCGCGACGATGTTGCGGCCAAGCCCTTTGGTGCGCCAGTCCAGCACCCGCACCAGCCGCGCCGAGCGCGAATCGGGACAGGGCCTCACGCTGCAGGTGCAGCCCCATTCGTAGTTCACTGAAAGGAAGTAGGGTCCAGGGCGTTGCAGCCTTGACGCGATGGCGTCGATTTCGGGCAGATGCGGATTGTTCCACTTGGCGAGCCACCGCCGCGAGATCGCATCAGCAACCCGGAGCGCTGGGCCGGGGATGAAGCGGGTTGCCGCATCGAGCAGGGCATGGCACCGCGCCTCGGCAGCAATGAGCGTCGCCATGGGAAAGTCGGCTCCGGTCTCGATCACGGGAATGGGCGCCCTTGAGGCCCCATTCTCGAGCTGCGGTGTCAGTCTGCCCATATGCCCACCCTTCCAATTGCGGCATTTTCGGCCCCGGCGGGCCGGCAAAAGCATTGACTTGACGCCCCGCTCCTTAGATAGTGCGGCCACACGCGATGGCAGCCGCCATCGCGCATGAGGCGCTGCCCGAGGCACATCGCCGGCATCCCGCCGGTAGACCAGCTCCCCTGAACCGCTTCTGAACGGTGCGGCGAGGGGCTGGTTCTCAAAGTCCGCGAGGTCACAGTCGCGGCGCCACAGGGCGTGGATAAGACAAGGACACGTCATGTACGCAGTCATAAAGACCGGCGGCAAGCAGTATCGTGTGGCCCCCGACGACGTCATCACCATCGAGCGGCTCGATGGCGACAACGGCAGCACGGTGGAGTTCACGGAAGTGCTGCTGATCGGTGGTAACGGCACGCCGACGGTCGGCACGCCCACCATCTCCGGAGCCAAGGTCACGGCCGAGCTCGTGGAGCAGACCCGCGGCCCGAAGCTGATCGCTTTCAAGAAGCGTCGCCGCAAGAACTCGCGGCGCAAGAAGGGTCATCGCCAGGATCTGACCAAGGTCCGCATCACCAATATCGTCGGCGCCTGACGGCAGCCGGCCCCGACCACGAGGCAAGTGACATGGCACATAAAAAGGCAGGCGGCTCGTCACGCAACGGTCGCGACTCGCATTCCAAGCGGCTTGGCGTGAAGAAGTACGGCGGTGAGGCTGTCATTCCGGGCAACATCATCGTGCGTCAGCGGGGCACCCAGTGGCACCCCGGCGACAACGTCGGCATGGGGACCGATCACACCATCTTCGCCGTCGCGAACGGTCACGTCGAGTTCCGCACCCGGAGCAAGGGCCGGATCTTCGTGTCCGTGCGACCGACCAAGCTGGAAGCAGCGGAGTAATCCGCGCCGACAGGCTGTGGCTTGTGAAGGGGGATGGCAAGCCATCTCCCTTTTTCATGTCCCGGCGATGGAACTCCCTGTTGCCATCCCGGCCAGGCAAACGGCGAATCCGGAGCCGGGGAGCGGCGTTGGAAGTTTTGAAGGCTCGAAATCGAGCGTCCCGGGGACGCTTTTTCCGCTGGGTCCTGGATCGGCGATGGCTTCGCTTGCGTATCCCGGATGACGAAAGCAAGTTGGTGAGCGAACCGAAGCCCAGCCCGATGAGAACTCAGCGCTTACTCCTGCGCGCGCTCGACCAGCGCGATGCCCGCCGGATCGCCCAGCTGGCTGGCGATTGGGACGTCGCGCGCATGACCGGTCGCATCCCACATCCCTATTCCGACGAGCTGGCCCAACTCTGGATCAGCGATCTGGCCGAAGGCGAGTGCGTGCGGGGGATCGTGCACCAGAACGTGCTGGTCGGCATCTGCGGATACATGCCCGAGGGCGATTCGGCCGAGATCGGCTATTGGATCGGCAAGCCCTGGTGGGGACGGGGCATTGCGACGGAGGCGGCGGCCGCCCTCATCGATTATTGTTTTCACGAGATCGGGTTCAGCCGCGTCACCTGCGGACATTTTGTCGACAACCCGGCCTCGGGCAGGGTGATTTCGAAGCTCGGCTTCCGCTATACCGGGGTGGAGTTCGTCTGGTGCGAAGCCCGCCGAACCAAAGTCGAAACGTTGAAATACGAACGGCTGCGCGAAATGCAGGCAGCTGAGGCCAGGGCATCATGAAGTTTCTCGACCAGGCCAAGATTTATGTGAAGGCTGGGGACGGCGGTCCTGGCAGCTTAAGCTTCCGCCGCGAGAAGTTCATCGAGTTCGGTGGACCGGACGGCGGCGACGGCGGCAAGGGCGGCGACGTCTGGGCCGAGTGCGTCGCCAACCTCAACACGCTGATCGACTACCGCTACCAGCAGCATTTCAAGGCTCGGAACGGCCAGGGCGGCATGGGCAAGAACCGTTCGGGAGCAAATGGTGCGGACTGCATCCTCAAAGTTCCCCCGGGAACACAGATTTTCGCGGAGGACCAGGAAACGCTGATTGCCGACCTCATCGAGCCCGGCCAGCGGGCGCTGATCGCGCGCGGGGGCAATGGCGGGTTCGGCAACGCACATTTCAAATCACCCACGAACCAGGCGCCTCGCCGCTTCAATCCCGGTTTGCCTGGCGGCGAGCTGACCATCTGGTTGCGGCTGAAGCTGATCGCGGACGCGGGCGTGATCGGTCTGCCCAATGCGGGCAAGTCGACGTTCCTGTCGAAGGTGAGCGCGGCCAAGCCCAAGATCGCCGATTATCCGTTCACGACGCTGCACCCCAATCTCGGCATGATCCGTGCCGGCGATGTGGACTTCGTGCTGGCCGATATTCCAGGGCTGATCGAGGGCGCGCATGAAGGCGCGGGGCTCGGCACCCGGTTTCTCGGACACGTCGAGCGCTGCCGCGTGCTGCTGCATCTCGTCGATGGCACGGAGGAGGATGTCGCGTCCGCCTATCGTACCGTCCGCCGGGAGTTGAAGGCCTATTCGCCCGAGCTGGCGAAGAAGAAGGAAATCGTCGCGCTCTCCAAGTGCGACGCGCTGGATCCGGAAACTCTCGCCGAACGGGAGGAGGCGCTGAAGCGCGCGGCACGGAAGAAGCCGCTCCTCATGTCGGCAGTCTCGGGGCAGGGGGTCCAGGAGGCGCTTTACGCCCTCGCGCGTGTCATCGAAGCCTCGCGCGAGGATGAAGGGGAAGCGGCAGAGGCCGCGGGAGCCGGAGGCTGGCAGCCATGACGGTCACGATGGATGCTGGCGCGCGCGTGGCTGCGGCATCCGAAGCCGGCAGCATAGCTTGGGCGTCGGCGCGCCGGATCATCGTCAAGATCGGCTCGGCGCTGCTCGTTGACAGCGCTTCCGGCCGGATCAAGTCGACCTGGCTCAATTCGCTGGCGGACGATGTCGCCGAGCTCTGCCGAGACGGTCGGCAGGTCGTGCTGGTGTCCTCGGGTGCGATCGCGCTCGGCCGGCAGCTCATGAAGCTGCCGCGGGGACCCCTGCAACTCGAATATTCCCAGGCGGCCGCAGCCGTCGGCCAGATCACGCTCGCCCACTCCTACCAGGAGCTGTTCAAGGCACGTGGGCTGACGACGGCGCAGGTGCTGCTGACGCTCGGGGATACCGAGGAGCGCCGCCGCTACCTCAACGCGCGTCACACCATCGACACGCTGCTCGCCCATGGCGCCATCCCCGTCGTCAACGAGAACGACACGGTGGCGACCAGCGAGATCCGTTATGGCGACAATGATCGTCTGTCGGCGCGTGTTGCCAGCATGATCAGCGCCGATTGCCTGGTGCTGCTGTCCGATATCGACGGCCTCTACACGCGACCGCCGGCTATCGACCCCAACGCCCGCCGGCTGGACGTCGTCCGCGAGATCACGCCCGAGATCGAGGCGATGGCGGGCGATGCCGGCACCGAGCTGTCGCGCGGCGGCATGAAGACCAAGATCGAGGCGGGCCGGATCGCGCTCGCTGCCGGCACGGACATGGTGATCGCCTCGGGCAAGGTGCTGCATCCGCTACGGGCGCTGGCCGAAGGCGCGCCCTGCACGTGGTTCCTGGCGCCATCCGATCCTGTGACGGCGAAGAAGCGCTGGATTGCGGGGCAGCTCGAGCCGCGGGGTGCACTGCGGATCGATGCAGGCGCGGAGCAGGCGTTGCTCGCGGGCAAGAGCCTGCTGCCGGCTGGCGTGACGAGCGTCGACGGACAATTCGATCGCGGTGACGCCGTGATCATCCGCAACGGCGACGGCCGGGAGGTCGGACGTGGGCTGATCGCCTATGCGCGTGCCGATGCGGAGCGTATCATCGGTCGTCGGAGCAGTGAAATCGGCGAGATCCTGGGCCATGAGGGGCGCAGCGAGCTCATCCATCGCGACGACATGGTGCTGAATCGGAAAGAGCAGCCATGAACAGGCCGGAGCGTACCATCGAAGGGGCAGGCACGGCGGAGCTGATGCTCCGGATCGGCGCTGCGGCCCGCGCCGCGTCCCGGGAACTGGCGCTTGCGTCCCCCGCGCTGAAGAACGAGGCGCTCACCGCCGCGGCACATGCCATTCGTGCGTCGGTAGCTGCGATCCTGGAGGCGAACGCCAAGGATACCGAGGCCGCGCGCGGCAGAGGCACACCGAATGCCTTCATCGATCGCCTGACGCTCAATGCCAGCCGGATCGGGGCGATCGCAACGAGCCTGGAGGACATCGCGCGGCTCGAGGATCCGGTCGGCGCCGTGCTGACGAGCTGGCAGCGACCCAACGGGCTCGTGATCGAGCGGGTGCGGGTGCCGCTCGGCGTCATAGGGATCATTTATGAGAGCCGCCCGAACGTCACGGCGGATGCCGGCGCACTGTGTCTCAAGAGCGGCAATGCGGCAATCCTGCGTGGCGGCTCGGAAAGTCAGCATTCGAGCCGTGCGATCCATGCCTGCCTCGTCGAGGGGCTGAAGGCGGCGGGGCTGCCCGAAGCTACGATACAGCTCGTCCCGACGACGGACCGCGAGGCGGTCGGCCATATGCTGAAGGGGCTCGACGGGACAGTCGACGTCATCGTTCCGCGCGGCGGCAAGAGCCTCGTGGCGCGCGTGCAGGATGAGGCCCGGGTGCCCGTGTTCGCGCATCTGGAAGGCCTCTGCCACACCTACGTCGACCGCGCGGCGGATCTCGACATGGCGCGCGAGATCGTCTTCAACGCCAAGATGCGGCGGACGGGCGTGTGCGGTGCCACCGAGACGCTTCTCGTCGATCGCGCTGCCCCGGCCGTTCATCTGCCCGCGCTCGTGACGGCGCTTATCGAGGCTGGATGCGCCGTCAGGGGTGATGAAGCCACGCAGCAGGTCGATGCCCGGGTGACGCCCGCCAGCGAGGCGGACTGGTCGACCGAGTACCTCGACGCGATCATTTCGGTGAAGCTCGTCGACGGGGTGGATGGCGCTATCAAGCACATCGCGCGTTATGGCTCGCAGCATACCGATGCGATCATCACGGCGTCGCAGGAGACGGCTGCGCGCTTTCTGCAAAGGGTCGATTCCGCCATCGTACTGCACAACGCTTCCACCCAGTTCGCCGATGGGGGCGAATTCGGGTTCGGCGCCGAGATCGGCATCGCCACCGGCAAGATGCACGCGCGTGGTCCCGTCGGGGTCGAGCAGCTCACCAGTTTCAAGTACGTCGTCCGCGGCGCCGGTCAGGTGCGGCCGGTATGATGCTCCCTGGCGCGAGGCCCTGAGGAATGCGCAGGAGCGCGCCGGTCCGCTTCGGTTCGGTGAGGG
>JAEZHL010000227.1 GCA_023416575.1 Pseudomonadota bacterium | reverse complement strand
ACGATAGCTGGCGCAGGCGGACTGAGCGCGGGGATCATGTCCGATCGTGTGACAGACTTGCCCCTTTACGCTCGGGCTGTTGCGCACCGCTGACGCAGAGACGCGCATCCCATACTCGCGCGCGACCTTGGCCAGGTATTCATCTTCGCAGTAGGGCGTCGCGATCAGCTGGCCCGAGACGACCTGGAACGAGTCTCGGCAGACGATCTTCGCACTTGCGGCACCAGCCGAGAGCCCGACGAGCGCCATCCCGGCTCCCGTCAACAGTAGCGTCTTGCTGAAGAGTGACATGCCCGTCCCCTGAGTTGTTCTCCACCTGAAGCGCCCCCGATGATGGGATGAACGCGGACCGCAATCATATCCAGGCGAGAAGATTGCGGCACGAGCGTGAAGGCGCCGAGCCGCTTTGGAGAACGGTGAAATGAGAATTTTGGGGTGGCCGCGCTGGTGAGGGGACGTCCGCCCCCTTCACCTGCCTACGTCAAAGCCGCACGTCGTGGCGCGGTCTTCCCCAGTTCTGGGCTTCGGCGACGGCGCGGTCGACGTCTTCTTCCAGCATCAGGCCGTCTGCCACGAGGGACAGAGCCGCGGTCTTGATGGCGGCGACATAAGCTTCCGGGCTGCCGTAGCGCGCCAGGATGGATGGGCGCGGGTCGCCGGTCTGCTCGCGTTCATCCTCAGTGTCGGCGAACGGAATGTAGCTGCCGGTGATCCCGACCATGGCACCGTGACCGAATTCGCGACGACGCAGAGACCAGCCCGTGTAGGTGCCGAGCGGCGCCTGGACCATCGGCGCGCGAACGCCGGCGCGGTCGTTGCCATCGGCATCGACCGCCGGAACGAGAACCGGATAGACCTCGCCCGGAATGATCTTCGGTGGCTCGTTGCTGATATGGCCCTTGTCGATATCGGGGCCGAAATCGAGCCGCTCGAGCCGGCTGACGCCACGGGGCAGTGCAACGCCGGGAATGCGCGGGAACATCGTCCGCCATTCCTCGACATCGACCAGCGTGCCGTCGGCGCGGCGCGGGATGCGGCTCGGTGGCGGCTCGACTCCCGCGCTCACCCAGGCGTCAAGACGGTCGAGGCAGGCCCGGAACAGCATCGAGGTCGCAACGACGTTGAAGTAGGTCTGGGCCAGGCCCTTGGCCGGCGCGGCGACGTGAGGTGATGCGAAGTGCTGGGAGCTCGCCCAGAGATAGACGCGCACATTGCCTGGCAACGGAAGATCATTGCCCTTGGTATCCGTATGCACGAGCGAGGCGCGGCGGTGCCAGTACTCGCAGGCGGTATCGGTATGAATGACTTTCGGGTCGGTGTCCGGCCGCTTCAGGATACCGTCTTCCTTGCCCGTGAAATGATCGGTCGAAATCGCGTAGGAAAATGGAAAGCGATCGACAGGGCTGAAGTGGTTCTCGTGCTCCTGGCCGGGCAAGAGCACGATGTTGGCGAAGCGGTGGTTCATCCACATTTTGCCGCCGCCAGCCACGTGCGGCATCACACCGTCGAAAACGCGCCGCCCGTCCTCGTCTGCGTTGAAGCCGAGGTAGACGAAATCGCGGATGCAGCGGCCGGTCTGGGAGCGGCCCCAGGCATAGGCCTTCTCGACCTGCGCCGTGCGGTCCCGCAGCGGATTGGGGAGACCAGACTCGGTCTTCTCGCCATTTTTCAAGAAGCTGACGAAGTTGCGCACGGCGACGTGCCCGAGCCCAAGGATCTGCGGGTCCTTGGCCACATAGACCAGCTCGTAAATCCAGCCCGGCTCAAATCCGGACGGCAGATAGACGTGGCTGTCGGAGGGAATGACGGCTTGCTCGATACCCTGGTTGTCGACACCGCTGCCCTGATCGAGCCGGGCGAAGGACCAGCGGTCGGGCGCGATCTCCTCGCGCGTACTGTAGGTATAGCGCCGGCGCGTGAGGCGTGCCGACTTGGTGTCGAGCGAAGCCGTCGGATTGCTGCGCGTCGAAACGAGCGAGCTCAGCGGGAACACCTTCGTGCCCGGCTCGACCGCGATGAATTCGGTTCGCGTCGTTCCCGTGATCGGTCGTCCCTGATCAGTTGCGACCGGCACATTCAGCAGCATCCGCCCGCCGCCCGGGAGAAGGTCGCCCTGCCAGCCGAGCCACGCGATCGAATAGCCGCGGCGCATGAGGTAGCCGTTTCCGGCATCGGCCAGTGTGCGCGGATCGTTCGATGACGGGGCGTCGTTGAAGAATTGCAGCGCCCGCTTGTTGCCGCGATTGCCATAGTCGAAGAACACGCGCCGGTTTCCGCGGCTGAGGTCAGCCGGCTTCAGAATGCAGAAGTCTGCCCGGAAGCGGACGAGGCCATCGTCATCGACGGGGGCGAACTCGATATCCGTCACGCCATGCTGGGCTTCAGCCGCAGGGTCCACCGCGAAAATGACCTGGCCGGACAGGCGCTCGTAAGGTCCAACGTCCCCGAACGCGTGGCCATCGGCGAAGGCACACGTTTCCGTTACGACGAAATCGATTTTGGAACGCATGGGAAATGCTTCTCTCAGCTGGAAACGGCCGACAGCAGCTCAGTCGCGCTGTCGATGTTATCGGGATGGTGGCAGCGATAGACGTGCTGCTCGCCGATGGCTGCCGGTGCGCGCTCGGAACAGAGTGAGCTCGCCTTCGGGAAGCGCGGATGGAAAGCGCACCCCGACGGGGGATTGAGTGGGCTCGGGAACTCCGCTTGCAGCCCGAACTCCGGCAGGCGGGAGCCGGGCCGCGGCGCCAGGACGGCCTTCAGCAGCACATCCGTATACGGATGGTTCGGTCGCCCGAAAATGTCCTCGCTCTGACCGCGCTCGACGATCTGGCCGAGGTACATGACGGCCACCTCGTCGGCCAAGTGATGAACGACAGCCAGGTTGTGGCTGATCAGGATCATCGTCAGGTTCAACTCCTGCTTCAGGCGATGCAGGAGGTTCAAGATCTGCGA
>JAEZHL010000211.1 GCA_023416575.1 Pseudomonadota bacterium | reverse complement strand
AGGCCCATGGCATCGCGGTTGCTCCACCGCTCGATGCTGGCAACGCAGTCCTTGGCGAGCACCGGGCTGCCATCGTGGAATTTCAGCCCGGAGCGTAGTTTGAACGTCCAGGTCAGCCCGTCGGCCGAGCTTTCCTCGCTCTCGACCATCTGGCGCTTCGGCTGCAGTTTGCTGTCCATGCCGTAGAGCGTGTCCCAGACGAGCTGGGAGGCATTGCGCACGACGTATTGCGTTCCCCAGATCGGATCGAAGTTGGCGAGATTGGACTGCGGAACGAATTTCAGCGTCTTGGCCGCGCCCTGCGAAATTGCCGGTGCTGCAAGCCCCGAAGCTGCCAGCGCACCCGTTGCCGCTGCGCCTTTCAATACTGCCCTTCGTGTGACGGTCACTTTGACTCTCCCTGACACCTGCGCCGCATCTTCGACCAGAAGCCCGAATTGGAGGCGTTGCCGCGATTCTTATTTGTGCAGATCGTCTGCTTACACCTCACCGGCTTCATGACGATAGCTGATGTGCAGTATTCATGCCATTATGAAAGAAGCCCTCGCGAGGCACCCGGAAGCGGACGGTTGCTACTCCTGTGTCCGCCGCGATCGAGACGCATGCGTGAAGGGACGATGTTTGAGCGGAGGGAGACAAGGTTGGATTACGATCTCGTGCTGAAAGGCGGCCGGGTCATCGACCCGTCACAAGAGCTCGACGCGATCGCAGACGTTGCGTTCAAGGACGGCAAGGTCGTCGCAGTCGGCCACGCGCTGAAGCCCGGCGGGGCCGCCGTCCGGGATGTCTCCGGCCGCATCGTCACCCCCGGCCTCATCGACCTTCACACCCATGTCTACTGGGGTGGCACCTCACTCGGCATCGATGCGGAGGAGTTCTGCCGCACGAGCGGCGTGACGACCGCGGTGGATACGGGCAGCGCCGGGCCGGGGAATTTTCTCGGGTTCCGCAAGCACGTCATCGAGCGCAGCGAGGTGCGCATCCTCGCCTATCTGCATGTCTCGTTCGCCGGCATCTATGGCTTCTCGAACAGGGTCATGGTGGGCGAGAGCGAGGAAGTGCGCATGCTGGCCCCGGCGGACTGCGCCGAGGTCGCCGAACAACACCGGGACGTGCTCGTCGGCATCAAGGTGCGCGTCGGGCGCCATGCTTCAGGAACGCAGGGTTGGAACGCGCTGAAGATGGCGCTGGAAGTTGCCGATCAGGTCGGCATGCCGCTGATGGCGCACATCGATCACCCGCCTCCTTCCTATGAGGACGTGGTGTCGGCCCTGCGGCCCGGCGACATTCTCACCCACGCCTTCCGCCCATTCCCGAATACACCTTGCAATGCGCAAGGCGCGGTGAAGCCTGTCGTCCTCGAAGCGAGGAAGCGTGGCGTCATCTTCGACATCGGGCACGGGAAAGGATCGTTCGCCTTCAAGACGGCGCGGGCAATGCTGGCGAACGGATTCGAGCCGGACACGATCTCATCCGACGTCCATACGCTCTGCATCAATGGTCCAGCGTTCGACCAGGTGACTACGATGTCGAAGTTCCTGTGCCTCGGCATGCCGCTCGCAAACGTCATCAAAGCCTCCACCGTCAATGCCGCGATGGCGCTGAGGCGGCCAGAGCTGGGCTCGCTGAAACCGGGATCCGTCGGCGACGCAACGATCCTGTCCGTGAAGGAAGGGCGCTTCGACTACGTCGATGTGGTCGGGGAGCATCTGGAAGGCGACAGGCGCATCGCGTCTGAAGGTGTCGTCATCGCCGGGCGCTGGTGGCATCCGAACCCGGATTAGATCTAGATCAAAGACTCGCCTCCGGAGACCTGATCCAACTTGCCGATACAGGTGCGGCGAAGTTGCAGGCCAGTAACGTGCTTGCAGCCGCCTCATCTTGTGGCTTAGGTGATCACCAGTAGGAAGACCAGGACAGAGGCAAATGAAGCTCATCAAGCACGACACTCAGGGGGTCGTCGATTGGCGGCAGGGCGTTGCGACGCGCATGATCACGTCGGCCGAAAACGGCTCCGTGCAGCTCTGCATCTTCGAGCAGTACTGCGAGCCGGGACTAGGCGCGCCGACGCATCTTCATGCGGTCGAGGAGCTGCTGACGGTCGTCGAGGGTCGCGCTGAGATCTGGGTCGGCAACGAACGCGTGGTGGCCGACGCCGGTCATTCGGTCCTGATCCCTGCGGGTACGAAGCACGGTTTCCGCAACGTCGCGGAAGAGGGCCTGCTGCACATGCGCGCCACGCTCGCGGCTTGCATCTTCGAGGCGACCTACGACGATCGCACCGAGATGTCGCGCCGGTACGTCCCGCAAGGCTGACGCAATCCGGCGCATCCGGAAGCGGAGTTTGCGCTCAGGGCTTGATGTTCTGATGTGAGAGGGCCGGGTCGAAGGCTGGCAAGCCTGACGCACTCGGCCCTGATGCTTTTCCAGTCATCGCACGGTGATCGTGATGCTGCCCGCGAACCTGCCGTTCGGGGGCGGCTGGAAAGATGCACCCATGACGGCGGCGCGGATGGCCCGCTCGATTTCTGCGCTACCGGAGGAGCTGACCGAGACGGAGGCCAGCTGCCCGCTCGCATTGATCGTGAAGCTCAAGGCGACCTGACCCACGCTTCGGAGGCTGCTGATCCGTTGGGTGCGGCTCACCAGAACGGAGCGGACGTGCGATCCGTATTCGGCGATGCTCTGAGCCTGGCCGTTGCGCTGACCGCCTCCAAGCCCGGCCTGACCCTGTTGAGCGGCGCTGGCAGCCGACTTCGGCTTAGCCACTTCGGGCCGGCGCTCGGCCTTCCGCTGCTTCGTCTCGACCGGTTTGACGGCATCCCGCTTCGCTGGCGCCGGTTCCGCCTTCTTCACCTTTGCTGGCTCCGCCCGCTCTGACGGCTCGAGATCTCGCGCGCTGATCGCCGCCGCCGTCTCGACCGCCTTGATCGGTGGCTCCACATCGATCGGCGTTGCAACGGGCCGGGCCTCGACGCTGCTCACGGCCTCCACGGCTGCGATCGCCTCCGGCTCCACGGGCTTGAGCGCGGTTTCGGTCAGCTCGGGTGCCGGGGCCGGCGTTGCCGGATCCAACTGGTCGTTCGCCTGCGCTTCAGCCGACTCGGGCCTCCCCAAAGCTGCGAGCACTTGCTCGGGATCACCCGGCGGCAAGATCACCACCTCTGCCGCTGCGAGTGAGATCGCGGCTGACGTCATCGGTGACGGCAGTCTCACCAGCACGGCGGCATAGATCGCAGCGATCAGCAGCGCGGCGATCGGGCGGATGCCGCGTGGCACCAATCGTGGCAATCGCCGTTCGCGCGATGTGATCCGGGCCGACCGCATGACCTCGGCTCAAGGGGTTTGCGGAAGGCTCGGCGCGGGAATTTGAGCTGGCGGAACGGCGTCGCCCTGCCTGCTACTCGCCAACAAGGCGATCTTGACGATGCCATGCGCTGCGAGATGGTCCATCAACGCAACGACCTCGCCATACGCAACCTCGCGGTCACCACGCACGTGGACATGGCGGTCTTCACCAGCGAGCTGCTGCCTGACGACAGCTGCGATCTCCTCCCGAGCCACCGTCTCGCCATTGAGCGAGATCGCGCCATCCTTCGTCACGGTGATCACAACCGGCTGCTTGGGCTCAAGGGCCTGCGCCGTCCGGGCCTGGGGCAGGTCGACTTTGAGTCCGGCCGACAGCATCGGCGCCGTGATCATGAACACGATGAGCAGCACGAGCATGACGTCGACGAGCGGCGTCACGTTGATGTCCGGCATCGGCGCGTAGAGCGCATTGCTCCCGCTAGTGCGCGATGGCATGCCCATGGTGCAGCTCCCTGTCCCGGTGAAGGTCATCTGTGGCCGACTGGCCGACCAGCAGGGCAACCGCCTGATCCTCGATCACATGCTCGAGGGATTGCGCCACCCGACCGATCGAGCTCGAAAGCCGGTTGTAGCCGATCGATGCGGGGATCGCGGCGGCAAGGCCAATGGCGGTCGCCGCGAGCGCTTCGGCGATTCCCGGCGCAACGACGGCGAGGCTCGTATCGTTCGCGTCGGCGATGCTGGCAAAGCTGGTCATGATTCCCCAGACGGTCCCGAACAAGCCAATGAACGGAGCAACGGACGAGATGACGGCAAGGCTCGGCAGCCCGCGATCCATCCGGCCCAGGAGCAGCTGCGCCGCGCGCCGCATCGCCTCCCCGAGACGCTGCCGTGTTTCTCCCGCCGTTTCCATCGGCACGCGCAATTGATGCGCCATTTCCCCGGCCTCGATAATCGGCCGGATAAGTGGCGACATTGCCCCGCGATGACCGACACGAAACCGCCGGATCGCCCGCCGCATTCTGCCGATGGCAATCCAGCCTTCCAGGATCAGAACCCAGCACCAGATCGACATCGCCAGCAAAACAATGATGACGGCTTTTCCGATCATCCCGGCCTGCAGAAACAGGCCGATGGGTGTCATCGAGTGCTCCACGGAGCTTCCTCCGATTACTTGAAGAGCTTGACGGCTGTGCGCGACGACAGCTCGAGACGCGCCAGGCAGTCGCCCAGCACCTCGGGCGCGCACGCGACGACGTCGTTGATAAGGACGGAGCCGAGCGCGTCGCAGGCCAGATCGACGTCGAAGGCGCGAATGCTGGTCTTGCTGGCCTTGAGTGGTCCGAACTCGAACGCCAAACGGCGCTTGATCACGCCGTCACTTCCAAACAAGGCGGCATCGGCTTTGAGACTCTCGACAGCGATCTTCGCTGGATTGCTCATCAGAAAAGTCAGACGGCACTTGCCTTCGGTTGGGTCGGCAGCATTCAGCTCCACGCGGATCGGCTCGTCAGCGGCAACGCTGGGTGCAGCCGCCATGCTCAGCACGAGTGCACTCACGAGCGACACCGATGCTCGCCAGCAATTCGCCATGAAAGCTCTCCTGGTGGTGAGACCCACCCTTTTCGCGCACGTCCCATTCGACGGGACTAGTGCATTGCCATTTGTATACGGCTACTGTCAAGAATTAGCGCTGACTTCTGTCACAGCACAGGACTGGGGTAGCAGAAATGGCGATCCGCCTGGGGGTAACCGGTTCGTTCGCACCGCGCAGCCGAAGGCCGTAGAAAGCCGCTCATCATTCATGACTGCGGCCGCCGGCCCCGCGGCCAGAACCGTGCCGCCAGCGATGAGCAGCATTTCATCGGCATACGCCGCTGCCAGATTGAGGTCGTGCAAAACAGCAAGCACGGCGCGCCCAGCCCGCTTCTGGCGAGCAAGCTCATCAAGCACGAGAAGCTGGTGGGCGATGTCGAGACTTGATGTCGGCTCATCGACGAAAAGCGCCGTTTCCCCTGCTGGAACGCGACCGCATTCGAGCTGACACAAGGCGCGGGCCATGTGCACGCGCTGCCGCTCGCCGCCGGAAAGCGTCGTGTACGGCTGACCGGCGACGGCGCCGAGCCCCAGCCGTTCCAGCATTTCGCGCGCGATCTGCGGCGCTCTCGCCCCTGGCAGATCGAGCCCGGGCACCGTGATTCCCAGCAGAACCACCTCGAGCGCCGTGAAGGGAAATGCAAGTGCGGTGTGCTGCGCAACGACTGCACGGCGGCGCGCGAGATCGGCCGTCGACAACGCCCTCATATCGCTGCCGTGCAACGTGATCCGCCCTGCGGTCGGCTTGAGCTCACCCGTGAGAAGGCGCAGCAGGGTCGACTTCCCAGCGCCGTTGGGCCCGACGATCACGACGAAACGACCAGCTTTCAGATCGAGATCGATCCCCCGGACCAACGATCGGCCGGAGATGACATAGCTGAGGGCGCGGGCTTCGATCATCAGACGAGACCACTCCCGCGCCGGATCACGAGGTGCAGGAACACGGGCGCGCCGATAGCGGCCAGGATGATCCCGATCGGCAGCTCGGCTGGCGCCACGATCATGCGGGCGACAATATCCGCCATGACCACCAAGACGGCCCCGATCAATGCGGAGGCCGGCAGCAGGATACGATGGTCCGGGCCAGCAATCAGGCGGATAAGATGCGGCACGACGATGCCGACGAAGCCGATGGCCCCGGCCGCGGCCACTGCGGCGCCCACGGCAGCGGCGGTCAGGACCACGATCCTGAATTTGGCCCGCTCGACGTCGATGCCGAGATGGAATGCCTCGGCCTCGCCGAGCAGGAGCCCGTTCAAGGCCCGGACGAGATGGGGGAGCATCAGGGCAAGCACGAGTGCGAATGGCGCGATGCCAAGCACCTTCTGCCAGCTCGCCCCCGCCAGGGAACCCATCGACCACAGTGTCAGGTCGCGCAACTCCCGATCGTCGCTGACGTAAGCGAGGAGGCCGGTCAGGGCACCCGCGATGGCCCCAAGCGCAATCCCAGCCAGGAGCAGCGTTGCGATGGCCGTTGAGCCTTGGCGGCGCGCAATCAGCATCAGGATCATGGTGGTGCCGAAACCACCCGCAAACGCCGCGAGCGGAAGCGCCCAGATCCCGAATGCGCGCACCCACGGCGCAGCCAGCGTGCTGCCGAGCGCAATCGTCGCCACAGCCGCCAGCGCCGCGCCGGCCGAAACGCCGACAAGCCCCGGATCGGCGAGCGGATTGCGAAACAAGCCCTGCATCAGCGCACCCGCAACAGCCAAGGCAGCGCCGACAAAACAAGCCAAGATCGTCCGAGGCAGCCGGACCTCGAGCAGCACGAGACGCGCATGCACGTCCGCAGGCGCCTCGCTTCCGGAGAACGCGGCAGAAAGGGCCCGCGGCAGCGATGAGAGCGTCATCCCCGTGGGGCCGACGGTCAGCGAGGCGAAGGCCACCACGGCGAGCATGAAGCAGCTCGCCAGGATCAAGCGCCGTCCCACTGCATGCCGGTCGGCGCCGACGGCCGACGAGTGCGAAAGACTTAAGGTTCCGGTTGCCATGACGAGCCGACTACCGCGGCAGGTCCGGATAGATGCGGGCCATCAGTTCCCGGGCCGCTTCCGGCGCACGCGGGCCAAAGCCCAGGAGATAGGTCGCGTCGACGACGATGATCGGCACCTTTCCTCCGGCGCCCAGGGCCTTGAAGCCGGGCAGCGCTGCGATCTGCGAAGCGATGTCCTCATCCGGCGTCCGGCGCGCGGCGACGATGACCTCTGGAGCCAGTTCGATGACGGCTTCGTCACTGACAGGCTTGTAGCCCTGGAGACTCGTCGCGACGTTCTCGGCGCCTGCCAGATTGAGCATCAGGTCTGCCGTCGTATTCTTGCCGCCTGCCTGCGTTCGACCGCCGCTCACCCCAAGCACAACCATGGCACGCAGGGGCTTCTTCACCTTCGAGCGGGCCTCCCCGAGCGCCTGGAAATCTCGCTCCAACTTCGCGACGAGCGCTTCGGCCTTCTCCTCTGCGGCCACCGCACGGCCGATGAGGCGAACCTTCTCGACCAGACTTGCCGGCCCCTCACCCCCAGGAAGAATGACCATCGGAACAGAGGACGACCGCAACGCCCGCACCACTTCCGGCGGTCCGATATGTGCATTGGCGAGAATCAGCGACGCGCCTGTTGCAATGACCCCCTCGGTCGAAAGGGAACGCAAATAGCCGACGATTCTTTTGGATTTCGCCTCGGCAGGGTATGTGCTCGTGGAATCGACCGCAACGATCTGATTTCCCAATCCGAGCGCAAAAAGAATTTCGGTGGTATCGCTGCCGATGCTCAGCAAACGTGACAGGTTTTCGACTTTAACGGTCGCGCCCGTTCCGTCGACCACGTCCCCTGCTGTTGCCGAAACGGTCATGCTCGAAACGGCAATAGCCATTGCGGCAAAGCTCGCGATCAACCGGCTCATGATTCCCTCTACTTCGTTAGTATGAGCTTGCCGTTGGCAGTGATCCGGAGGCGGTATTCCTCGCCATTATGCTCGAGGATGGCTTCACGCGAGTCGGCAAGTAGATCACTCACTCGGATCCGAACGGCCTTCGCAACCGCGCGCGGTTCCCCTGCCTGAAGCGCGCTCGACTGCTTGTTTTGTGCCATTTCACTCATGTTTGCCGACTGAGTGCACGACGAACGCTCGCATGCACATCCCCGCTCAACGCTCGTTCTCCTGTAGCATGTTCATTCTTGACTGCAAGAGTCAATAATAGCTATGGTCCGGGTCGAGCGGAGGGGAAGTCCATGGGGGGCAGCCTTGCCAAAGCCGGCATCCGCTCGCGAATAGTAGCAAGCCAGCGCGTAATCCTGCCGCCAGCCAGCCAATCTCGCATTCAGGGACATCGGGCCTTTCGAGAAGGCAGGGGGAGTCATGTTTCGATGTGATAGTCGCTCGGCGGCAATGGTGGCACTCCGTTTGACTGTTTCCGCATCAGCACTCATGATCGCCAGCGCTGGCGCGAGTGCGCAAACGGTTCAGCTCGACGGTATCGTTCTTACTTTCTCAAAAATGGGCGAAAGCGCCATCGATGCGCTCGCGGGCTCGAGCGCCATCGATAGCGAACAGCTCGACCAGCAGTTCCAGGCTGACAGCGCCTCGCAATTCCTGAGCACGATCCCGGGCGTCGCGACGGCGCAGTCGGGAGCATCCGATCCTGCCCAGTCGGTCAACATCCGTGGCTTGCAGGATTTCGGACGCGTCAACGTGCTGATCGAAGGCGCGCGCCAGAATTTCCAGCGTAGCGGACACGGCGCCGATGGCTCGTTCTATTTCGAGCCCGAAATGGTGAAGAGTGTCGACGTGACCCGCGGACCGACCTCAACGATTTACGGCTCCGGCGCCATCGGAGGTGTTGTCGCCCTCGAGTTGCTCGACGCCGACGATCTTCTGCAGCCGGGCGAGCGGGCCGCCATTCGCACGCGGACCAGATACGGTACAAACGGTCACAGCAAGCTCGGCAGCGCCACCGGAGCAGTGAAGGTCGGCAACTTCGATGTGCTCGGCCAACTGAACGGCCGTTGGTCTGATGAATATCAGGACGGGGCCGGGGTTACGGTCCCGGACACGGGCGACACGACGAAGTCTGGCCTCGTGAAGGCACGCTGGGAATTGGCGCCAGGCCACAAGCTCGCAGGGACGTTCATCGACTACCGTTCCGATTTTGTGGACAACATCGATGGCGTCCAACGAGATTCCAATATTGAGAACCAGCAGTACACATTGGGCTATACTTTTTCCCGTCCGGATTCGCCGCTTCTCGACTTCAGCGCCAAGGCCTACAACAACCGGACGGCTCTCGACCAAAGGCGGCTGACCGAT
>JAEZHL010000181.1 GCA_023416575.1 Pseudomonadota bacterium | reverse complement strand
GACACCGCCGTAGGTCTTACGCAATGCGAATGTCGCGCTTGTTCCGTCACCCGTACCGATGACCTGATCGGTCGCTTTGGGCACCTGCTCTGGCGGACAGGATTTCCAATCCGCATGATCGCGCCAGCGAAAGCCATACAGGCGCCCGCGTCGCTCCTCGAAAAACGCGATCACTGCGTATAAGTCATCGAGCGACTTCACGCCGTATCCGGCATTATAGCTGCGTCGGGAGTCGGCCCAGCGGCTGTTACGCTCCTCGTGGCCGGACCCCAGCACGACGACATCGGTGCGCCGCTCTGGCCCGCCGACAGCGCCACGGGATATCTCGGTCGGAAAGCGAACCTCGTGAAACGTCATTTCCGATAACCCCAGGTCTCGTCTCAAAAAGCAAAAGCCCGCTGTCGCAAGCGGGCTTCGCAATCCATTGACTGTCTTTTGAAGCGCTAAAGATTGCGCTGCCCTATCGAAACGGCGCGCGCGAGCATCGCGGCAATCTGTGTTTCGGATCGACGGAAACTTTCCGCATCCGGCGTCGATACATTGACCGTGACCGACACGCCGGCGGAGCCCTGCGCGCGGACGCCGAGCTTGCCGTCGGACCCCCGTGCCAGGGGCATGATCGCTTCCGGTCCGGCTTCTCCTGCCAATCCGGTTCGGCCGCCCGCGAGCGGAAATGTCACCGGGCTCGCGATGACACCTCCGGAAGCGAACGGCACCGGCAGCGCGTTCTGAATGACGCCGCCCTTGGCGAACGCCGACACACCGCCAGAAACGACACCACTCACCAGCGATGACATTCCCTGCTCCAGCGGCCGGAATGCCGCCTGCAATGCCATCCGCGACAGGCCGAGCGCCACCGAGCGCAGCACGTCACCGAGGTCGCGGCCGCGTAAGGCAATGCCCTGGAACGCGTTCGTCAGTGTCGAGCTGAACTGGCGGCCGAAACGAGCGGCCGCCGCCAGCTCCTGTTGCAGTTTCGATGTGTCGGCATCAATCGCAACCGTCCAGGTCTCGACGGGTTCAGCCATCGCGGGTTCCTCCTTGGTTCTGCCGGCTCGGCTGGTGGTCAGGGTAGCTCTGCATCAGCCGGGCGAGATCACTGCGCGACGGCGCACCGCCCCGCGCCGGGCCGACGATCGCACCGAGCGCCGCGCCGAGCTCCTTCGGCGTCATGGCCCAGAACGTCGCCGGCGGCAGCCGGAGCAGTCCGAGCCCGATCGCCATCACCTCGTCCCAGGGAAAGGGTCGCCTGCGCGCACCTCCGGACGCGACGAGCCATCCGTTGCCGCGACCCCGATCGCCGGACCGCCGAACGTTGCTGTCAACAGTCGGGCCACGATGTCGACCAGACCAAAAATACCGTTCTCCGTCCGCATCGACTTCACAACGTCGTCGCTGACGTCGTGCCCGGCGCCGCGCAATCCAGCGCCGAGAATTCGCACGGCATCCTTGGCGCTGAGCCGGCCGTTCTCGAAGCGTTGCGCGAGCGCAAGCATATCGTCGTCACCGAAAGCCGACTCCAGCTCGGCCAGCGCGCCGAGTGTCAGGCACAGCTTCCATGTCTTGCCGTTGATGCAGGCTTCGATTTCTCCGCGGTGCAGATTTGCCATCCCAGCACCCTCCCTTACGCTGCCGCAAACGTCAGCGGCCCGGCCGATTCCAGGGCGAGCTCGAAAGACACCTCGCTATCGTGCCGGCCGGTGAGCTCGAACGAAGTGATCTGGAATGGTCCCTCCACGGTGCCAAAATCCGGCACCACGACCTGCCAGCCGCGGATGAGGCCGTTGAAGAACACCTCACGAATAGTCTCGTCCGACGCCGCATCCTTGAAGATGCCAGCCCCTGTGATACGCGCGCTCTTCGCCCCGGCTCCCGCCAGCAGCTCGCGCCATTGCCCCGCCGATTCCTGATGCGTCACGTCCACTGTCTCGGCGTTGAACGCGAGCGTTCGCGACCTCAGCCCCGCGACCGTCTGGTATGCGCCCAGACCATCGGCATCGATTTTCAGCAGAAGGTCCTTGCCCTTTTGTGCTGCCATTTGCGTGACTCTCCGTCCTCGGGTGAATTGCAATTCCTCAGCCCAGCGGCTCGGTCACGGCCCGCAGCCGGACGATGCCGTGGAAGCGTTCGCCGTCAGCCTCGCGTCGCGCTTCCGAGTGCTCATGCCGGAGATTGACCAGCCGATGCCCGGCGAGTGTCAGGTCGCGGTCGTGCAGCGCGACTCTGAGTGCACCGATGATGTCGTGAACCTGGTTTCGCCCCGCAGCCAGCGACCAGACATGCAGCGTCACGACATGCTCGTCGCCCTCGTCCCCTCCGGTGCTCCAGTCGCGCACTGTGCTTTGACCGAACGTCACGTAAGGGTAGGCGGCGCCGCGCGGCACGTGATCGTAAATCCGTGGCCCGCCCAGCGCGCCCAGCACGCCGGGATCAGTGCTGAGCGTCTGGAATATCGAAGCCTGCAAGGCCCGGCTTGCGGATGACATGGCTCACCTCTCCTCGCTCATTTCCCCGGTCCGTCCGTCTCGCGGCATCGTCGCGTCGTTGCTCGGCGGCCTGCCGCGCCGCGTCCGAGAGGCGCCGTGCGGCACCAGCCCCGAGCCGGCCCACTTGTCCGGCAATCCGGACGGAAATCTTCATGGCGCCCGCTCCTCGCAGAGGCAGCTCAGCCAGCACCGGCGCCCGTCCGGATCGCGCACGGCCCGAATGTCGAGCACGCGGCTCCCCATGACGAACCGCATCTCGGTCGAGACATCGGCTCGGTGGCGCAGCCGAATTTCGTGCATGGCGCGTGCAGCAAGCCCATCGGCCTCGAATGCCTCCCGGCCGGACATCGCAACGATCTCGGCCCAGACCATCGAAACCAGCTGCCAGGTCAAGACCGCGCCGCCCCCGCCGTCCGCTGTCCGCGACGGGGCCTCGAGCCGCATCCGGTGGCGGAGCGCGCCAACGCGCGGGGCCCTCACAGCCGCACCATGCGATAAGGCATCAGCAGCACCGACACCGCCTCCGGAATACGCGCGGAGGCGCTACCGAACTCTGCCGCCTGGCGATGCTCGTACCAGTGCGCGGTCAGGGTCAGCACGGCTTGGCGGATCGGCGCGGGCACATCCGTCGCCGCGCTGCCGTAACCGGCGGTGAATGCGACGTCGATGCCGAGCGCGGCGGCTCCCGGTCGCGGGAATGCCCCAGCGGTGGAAACCAGCCGGGCTGGCAGGCTCACGCCATCGAGCAGAAATCGCTCAGGCGGGATCGTCTCGACCGTACCGTCGGCCGCCGTGATTTGGACGGCATCGATCGACTGCACTGGCCGCAGCGGCAGGCGGACGACCTTGTCGTCGGGCCAGCTATCGAAGCGCCATGACCAGCTCTGCGTGATGAGAGCAAGATTGAGCGCCGCCTCGATCTGGAGCCGCGACGTGGCGATGAAACTCGCAATGAGCGCGTCCTCGTCACCATGATCGATGCGCAAATGTGCTTTCGCCTCGTTCACGGTGACGGGCTCGACGGCAGGCGGTGCAGTGAGCTGAAGGCCCATTGATGGCTCCGGTTCGCGGTCTTTGAAGGAGACTTGAGGGGGCAGGCGAAGCACCCGCGGGGGGAGAAGCACGGATGCTCCGCCTGCGCCGCGCGCGTGAGGGGGCACGCGCGGACTATCGCGAGGACACACACAATCGAGCGTCCTCGCGGTTCGCTTTCTCGCTCTTTCGGTTAGTTGCCGAACTTCAGCAGCTTGATGGCGTCGAAATCCTGCACACCGCCGCCGACGCGCTTGGTCGTATAGAACCGCGCGTACGGCTTGGCGCTGTAGGGGTCGCGGAGCACGCGGATACCGACGCGGTCGACGATCAGATAACCGCGCCGGAAATCACCGAAGGCGATCGCGTGGCTGTCGGCGGCGATGTCGGGCATGACCTCCGATTCGGCCACCGGGAAGCCCATCAGGCTCGAAGGCTCGCCCGGTTTGGCTGAAGGCTGCCAGAGATAGGTGCCATCGCCATCCTTCAGTTTGCGCACCGCCGATTGCGTGGCGCGGTTCATCACGAAATGCGCGTTGGCGCGATAGCCCGCCTTCACCGCGTGGATCAGGTCGATCAGCTTGTCGGCCGGATCGATTGCTGGGAACGCGCCGGCTGAACCGGTCGCAACCGTGCCGATGTTACCCCATGTCCATGCGGCGTTGTCCACCGTCGGGTACGCGAGAAAACCCTTCGGCTTGTTGACCCCGTCGCCCGTGACGAAGGCAACGTTCTCCTGCGTCGCAAACGCCGTCCGCACCTCCTCCGCGATCCACTGGTCGATATCGATCGCGGCATCGTCCAGCAGTGTCTGTGTGGCGGCGGGCATCGCGTAGAGCTCCATCGTCGGGAACGCGAGCTCAGTCAGCTTCGGGCTATCCGTCTCCGGTCGCGCCGCCGTTTCGCCGACCCATCCGGTTTCCGGGCCGGTGATCGAGAACGGCTTCTTGAACACCGACCCTGACACCTGCCGCACACCGGCGATGGCACGGACCGGCGAGATGCCGCTCAGCGACCGATTGATGGAACGCTCCGTCTCCTCCGGCACGACATAGCCGCCATCCGTATCCGAGCCGGCCGACAGCCCTTTGCTCTCGAAGGTACGCAGCAGGCTGGCATCGCCCCGCCGCATGTAGCTCTCGAACGCCGACTTGTGATCGGTGCTCGCGAACGGCCGCCCGCTGCTCGTCGCCAGGTGCGGGCGACCGGCCTTGTGCGTCAGCTCGTCGACCGCACGCTTGTGCTCATCAAGCGCCCTGTCGATGCGCGCGAGCTTGTCGACCGTGACCACGTCGGCGCTCATATGGCGCTCGATCTCGTCGAGGCGCCGGTCGTTCGTCTCCTTGAAGGCGTCGAACGCCCGCATGAAGTCATCGAAGGCGCCGCTGAGATCGGCATGAGACGCAGACTTCATCTCAAGTCCTTTGTCGTTCAGCATGGCAGTTCAGATCCTCTCGTGCTCAGGGGTTGTCTCAGGAGCCGCGCCGCTTCCGTCATCTGCCGCAGCAGCCGCGTCTCCCACACCGAGGCCTGCCCCGCGTCCCGCAGAGGCGTGAGGCCCTTGAGGCCGTCGCGCATCACGGCGCGTGCCTCTGAGCGCGTGAACCCAGCGTCCTGCGTGAGCCAGCGCTCGAACTCCCGCTCGCTCGGCATGCGGCCGGCGAACGGATGAGACTTCACCGTTGCCACCCGCGCATCGGGCAGCATCGGAAACGTGACGATCGAGATTTCCCAGAGATCGACCTTCTCGAGCCGCCGCACGCCGGTCCGCGCATCGCGTGCGCCCTTTACCGTGCGAAAGCCGATCGAAAGTCCGTCGATGGCTCCGGCCCGCATCAGCGACAGCACCTCGCGCGCCTTCGCGACCTCCGTCGCGAGCCGTCCGCGCACGAAGAGGCCGCGCGCATCCTCGTAAAGCTTTGTCCACACGCCGATGGGCTGGTTCGGATCATGCTGGAACAGCATGCGCACGCCACTTGCCCCACGCTTGCGCAAGCTGTCGAGGAACGCGCCGGGCACCACGACATCGCGTCCCATGTCCTCGCGATGAAACACGCTGGCATAGCCCTCGAACGTCCCATCGAGCGAGACATCCTTGAGGCTGAGCGACGTGAGCTTCACTTCCCGCCCCGTATCAGGCGGCCACGTTTCCTGTGCTTCCATCCGACCCGTCCAATCAGTGTTGAGGAGTTTCGCGAGTGCACGCGGATTCACGCGGACGGCATCCGATCCGCATCGGGCACCGGCCCGTATCCGACCGCGGCGCGCTTCTCGTTGCGCGTCAGGAACGACGACCGTTCGAGGCGCGCCCACAGCGCCTCCCGCTCGGCCGACAGCCCTTCGATGGCATCCAAGTCGGGCTTGAGCTCCAGCTGCTCGCCCCAGGCCGGCTCTAGCCACACCGAGAACGACTTCGCCGTGCGGCTCACCAGCGGCAGCACCGTCTGTCGCCAGAACGTCCGATTGGCCTCCTGATAATTGGCGTACGTGTTGTCACCCGGTATCCCGAGCAGCATCGGCGGCACACCGAGCGCCAGCGCGATCTCGCGTGCCGCCGCGTTGCGCGCTTCCATAAAGTCCATGTCGCGCGGCGTCAGGCTCATCGCCTTCCAGTCGAGGCCACCTTCGAGCAGGAGCGGCCGGCCCGCATTGCGTGCGCCCTGGAAGCTCGTCGTAAGCTCCTCCTTGAGGCGATCGAACTGCTCACCCGTCAGATGGCCACCGGACGTGTAGACCAGCGCCCCCGATGGCCGCGCCGAGTTGTCGAGCAGCGCCTTGTTCCAGCGGCTCGCCGTGTTGTGCAGATCGATCGCGGTTGCCGCCGCCTCGATCGGCGACAGTCCGTAGTGGTCGTTGACGGGATGGAACAGCTTGACGTGCAGGATCTGGCCGACCCCGGGCAGCACCTCCCCGCCGAGCCGCTGCTTGCTGCCGCCGACCGTGTACTCGAACGCCTCGGGCCACCCGTCCGCTCCGGGAATGACCCGCATCCGGTCCGGCCTCAGGACATGCAGCTCGCGCAGCCTGCCACCCGATGCCACGACCTCTACATAAGTATTGCCGGCCACCAGCAGGTAGCCGTACCAGGCTTCGAGCAGATCCGTGGCCGTCCGGCCGAGCCCCGGCCGCCGCAGCAGCTCCAGCAGCGGATGGTTTTCGATCTCGCGCTCGCCCTCATAGAGCAGGAACGGCACGGACGCGGCGGACTCGGAGATCATGCGCACCGCCCGATATACGATCGGGTTCTGCATCATTCCCTCGCGGGCGAATGCCGAATAATCGCGCGGCATCCAGGCGGGCATCCCCAACCCCTCCATCGCGATCAGCGGCGCTGCCGCGCTCGCCTTCTCCTCACTTTCGCGCTTCGGCTGCTGCCAACCCAGCGCACGCGCCATCCGCGCCAGCCGCGATGGCTGTCGTTCGACTGCTCTCATTTTTCACCTGATTGTTGAGAAGGCTTTCCCGTGCAGCGCCGCGAGCGCTGATGCGGGATGACGTCAGTCAGACGATCTCGGCTCGGAGCCCCCTCAGAGCATCCGCACCGCTGGCCGGGTCGGCGCCTCGAGGAAGAGTTCCGTCACGGCCCACACCAGCGCGTCCAGACGATCAGGGCTGCGGCCTGCAACCAGTCCATCCGCGCCGAAGGCGAACATCTGCGCTTCGAGCGCGGCGTGTTTCCCGACGTGAACGACGCGATTCTCGGCATAGAGCGCCGCCACCGGCTCTGCCCTCAGCCACTTGCCCCGCGTCGCCCGCACCATACGGATCGGCACCGCCGGATCGATCTGGCGCAGCACGCCCTCGACCAGATCGCCGCCCTGGTTGACCTCCGCCACGATGCGATCCGCCCGGAACTCGCGATAAGCCGCGATGGCCGCTTTCGCCCAGACTTGCGGCTCACGCCCTTGCAGGGTCCGGTCCGCGATGACGTAGCCGCGCCCATCCGATCCCAGCCCTGCGACGCAGATCCCGCACGCGTCGGACGACCGCGTCGCCGTGACCGGCGGATCGACCGCCACGACCACCCGCCTGAGCTCCGGCGCTTCGGTGAGCCGGTTCTGTGCGATCCATTCCCGGCGCCACAACGCGCCCGACATGTCCTCGATCAGCTCGCCATCGAGTTCCTGCCGGCCGAGCAGTGTTCCGCCATATCGCCGCTCCATTTCGGAGATGAACGCGGGTGCGAGGTTTGCCGCGTTGTCGCTGGTGCGCACCCGCGTCGTCACCGTTCCCTCCTCGCCCATGATGCGCTTCAGGATCGGCACCGGCCGCGGCGTCGTCGTCACCACCTGCCGCGGCGTCTTCCCGAGCCGCAGCCCGAACTGCAGCATGTCCCACGTCTCGTCCGCATGGCGCCATTTCGCGATTTCGTCGAGCCAGGCCGCAGCGAACTGTGGCCCGCGCAGGCTCTCGGGATCCTCGGCTGAGAAGATCTGTGCGACCACGCCGCTCTCCCAAGTGATCTGGCGTTTGGAAAACTCGAAGCGGGGGCGGCAGCGCGGCGGATGGATGGCGAGCAATCCCGAGACGCCCTCCACCATCACGCTGCGCGCCTGATCCAGCGTTTCGCCGACCAGCGCGATGCGACCGCTGGCGGCCCCACCACTGCGGGCCAGCGCCTCGGCTTGCGCCTTCACCCATTCGGCACCCGCCCGGGTTTTGCCCGAGCCGCGCCCGCCGAGAATGAGCCAGGTTCGCCACGGCCCGGCACCTTCATCATCCTCGGGCGGCAATTGATCGTCACGAGCCCAGATCTGCCAATCCCAGTTCAGAAACCGCAATTCCTCGAGCGGCAACTCCGCGAGTGCCGCCGCAACCTCACGATCGTTCCCAGCGCTCCCCAAGGCGGAGAATGCGTTCCGCAATTTCGAGGCGGAGGCGGTCCGCTTCACCTTCGTCGGCAGGACCGGAGGATCTGGATTTGGAGCCGGCGGCTCGGGCGGTGTCGGTCTCAGCTTGCAGCTCCGTCAGCTTTCCAAGAGTACGGGTCAGCGCTCCGATCGAGCGTGTCTCACGCTCGCGATCGGCCGCTGTGCCCGGCTCGTCCGCCTCCATTCGCATCTCCATCAGCTTGAGATTCTGGTCGACCACCTTCATCAGCCGCGAGACCAGCGCGCGCCGGCCTGCTGGCGTGTCCCCGGCTGACTTGGCAGGCTTGCTTCCCGTGCGCCGCGACCTCTTGGGCCAGCCGCAAACCGCCCGACGTTTCTGAATCATCGAGGCGGTGATCCCGTGAGCGGCCGCGATCTCGGCAATCGGCGTTCCGCCCTCCTCATACAAACGGCGAATAGCAACCCAGTCGGGCGCCCGCCGTGGCGAGGCCTCCGTAGATTTCATTGCTGTCCAGAAGTTGTTTCGAGGGGAGAGGCGCGGCAGTTCCACTCGCCGTTTCGGCCGTGCTCACAACTGTCGCGTTATACAGAACTTATGCCAGAACAGCGTCGCGCTGTCAACGGACAAAATCCAAAAAGAGCTATTATTTCAATGCCTTAAATCGAAACGCGGTGCCCCTTTGAATCATACCACGGAGCGCCTCGCCGGGGATAAGATCGCCCCATCAGTTCGATTGCTGCTCGACGCCCTGCTGCAGCGCCAGCACATGGCCCGCGAGGTAGAGCGAGCCGCATATCAGGATCCGCTTCGGCCGATCGTCATCCGCCTCGATCAGTCGGATTGCGCTCGCCACATCGGCAGCGGACGCGGCTCTCAATCCGATACTGCGCGCGATTTCCGCCAGCGCCTCCGGCTCCTGCGGCGCCTCGTGCGCGCCGGGGATCGGCACCGTCACGATCCCTTTCACCAGCCCCCGGAACGGCGACAGGAACCCTGGCGCATCCTTCTGGCCCATCATGCCGACGATCAGATGCAGCGGGCTCGACGAGCGCTCGTCGAGGTCCGCGAGCGTCTGCGCGATCGCCCGCCCCCCGGCCGGATTATGGCCGCCATCGAGCCACAGCTCGGAGCCGGTCCCCGCCAGGTTCGCCAATGGACCCGACCGCAAACGCTGCATCCGCGCCGGCCATTCGACGTTGACCAGCCCCTGCCCGATCGCCTGCTCACTGAGACCGAGCTGGCGCAGCGCCTGCGCAGCAGCAACGGCCGTACCGGCGTTGACGATCTGATGCTTTCCGATCAAAGCCGGCTTCGGCAGATCGAGCAGCATAGTCTCCTGCTGGAACACGAGGCGGCCGCGCTGCTCGTA
>JAEZHL010000174.1 GCA_023416575.1 Pseudomonadota bacterium | reverse complement strand
GCTGGTGCCCGGTATCCTCGATCTTTCCGATCGTGGCGCCCGCGTCGTTCTGATCTCCCATTTCGGCCGCCCCAAGGACGGACCCGATCCGAAGTACTCCTTGAAGCCGGTTGCCGCGAAACTTGCCGGCCTGTTGAAGCGACCCGTCGCGTTTGTCGACGACTGCATCGGTGCGAAGGCGCATGCGGCCGTCGATTCCCTCGCGCCGGGGCAGATCGCCGTGCTGGAGAACCTGCGCTTTCACAAGGGCGAGGAGAAGAATGATCCGGCGTTCGCGCAGGAGCTGGCCTCGCTCGGCGATCTCTACGTCGACGATGCGTTCTCCAGCGCGCACCGGGCGCATGCGTCGACCGAGGGGGTGACGCATTACCTCCCGTCGTATGCGGGTCCGCTGATGATGGAGGAGATCGCGGCGCTGCGTTCTGCACTTGATCGGCCCGATCCCCCGACCGCAGCGATCGTCGGCGGGGCCAAGGTCTCGACCAAGATCCCGCTGCTGATGAACCTGATCGACAAGGTCGACAAGCTCATCATTGCCGGTGGCATGGCCAACACTTTCTATCTGGCCGAGGGCGTCGATGTCGGTCGCTCGCTTGCCGAGCCCGACTTCCGCGAGACGGCCCTCGACGTGATGAAGGCGGCCAAGGCGCGGAGCTGCGAGGTCGTGCTGCCGCCGGACGCGGTCGTGGCCAAGGAGCTGAAAGAGGGCGTGCCGACGCAGGTCGTGCCCATCCTCGAGGTGCCGTCCGACAGCATGATCCTCGACGTCGGCCCGAAGTCGGTGGCGCACTTCACGGACGTGCTCAGCCGCTGCCGCACGCTGGTCTGGAACGGGCCGCTCGGCGCATTCGAGGTGCCACCGTTCGGTGAGGGCACGTTCGCGCTCGCCCGCGAAGCTGCGAAGCTGACCAAAGCGCGCCGGCTGATCTCGGTCGCTGGTGGCGGCGATACGGTGGCCGCGCTCAATGCGGCCGGCGTGACGGACGCGTTCACCTACGTCTCGACAGCCGGAGGAGCATTCCTCGAATGGCTCGAGGGCCGGGAGCTTCCTGGGGTGGCGGCCCTTGCCCGTGACTGAGGGCTGGCCGCGCGCGGTCGTTTTCGATCTCGACGGCACGTTGATCGATAGCGCGGGCGACATCGCCGGCGCGCTCAACGCGGCGCTCGAGATGTCGCGGCTGGCTCCGTTCTCCGAGGCCGAGGTTCGCCTGATGGTCGGCGGCGGGGCGCGGGTCCTGATCGAGCGGGCCCTGACGGCGCGCGCGGCCGCGACCGACTCGGCACTGGCGGAGCGCCTGCACGGCGATTTTCTCGCGGTATACCGATCCGCCTCGGTGGCGCGAACCGTCGTCTATGATCACGGCCGGGCGCTGCTCGGTGAGCTCGCACAGCGCGGGATCAAGCGCGCCATCTGCACCAACAAACCGCAGGCGATTACGGAGGATGTGCTCGCAAAGCTCGATCTGCGGACGAGTTTCGAGGCCGTGGTCGGTGCGACCGACGAGCTGCCGAAGAAGCCACACCCCGCCATGCTGCACGCCGCGATCGGCGCGCTCGGCGTCGAGCCGCAGCACTGCGTGATGATCGGCGACAGCGGCGCCGACGTCGGTGCGGCCCGCGCCGCCGGTGTTCCCGTGATCGCGGTCAGCTTCGGCTACAGCCGCGTTCCCCCGCACGCGCTTGGCGCCGACCTCCTCATCGACTCCCTGGCCGAGGTGGTGCCGGCGGTGCGACAATTAGCGTGTCGCAACGGCGATTGAGCGCCGCGCGCGGCGCCGTTCTCATTTTCGAGCCGCCAGGAGCCGTGCTTATCCTGGATCGCGTCATGCGCGAAAAATGGGCCGGGCACAGACGCGATCGGGCGCAATAAACCCGGTTTCGCGCCAGAATCCAGACGCTGCGCGGCGCTCTTACGCGGCGCTTGCCGGACGTTCCCATCGGACCTATCACTAATCACAGGCTGGCGGATGACAAAACGTCGCGCCTGCCGAAGCGCACTGATCATCGAGGGGGTTCCCACGTGCGAACGAGCTACACGCGGCTGCTGCTCGCCTTGGCGGCAGGCGTCCTGGTCGCGGCTGCTGGACCTGCCAGTGCGCAGGACGCAGAAACCGAGAAGGGCCTCGAGCAGTACCGGAAAATGCTCAAGGACGATCCCTGGGCCAATCCGGCGATGCTCGACGTCGACCGCGGCGAGGCGCTTTGGAAAGCCCCGCGCGGACCGAAGAATGCATCGCTCGAGCAGTGCGATCTCGGCAAGGGACCCGGCGTGGTCGATGGCGCATTCGCCGAGCTCCCGCGCTACTTCGCCGATGCCGATCGCGTCATGGATACAGAGGCGCGCGTCGTCTGGTGCATCGAGAAACTGCAAGGCATTCCGCCGAAGGAAGCGGTGAAGCCGTTCCCAGGTGGCGGCGCGCCCGCAACCGACATCGGCGCGATTGCAACGTTCATCGCGTCCAAATCACAAGGATTGGCGTTCGCACCGCGCGTCGAGCACGCCAAGGAGAAGGAGGCGCTGGCACTCGGGGAGGCGATCTTCTTCCGCCGCCAGGGGCCGATGGATTTCTCCTGCTCGACCTGCCACGCCGACGCGGGCAAGCGCATCCGTCTACAGGGCCTGCCGTTCCTTTCCAAACCCGAGGAGGCCAGGAAGGTGATCGGCGAGTGGCCGGCCTACCGCGTGTCCTCGACGCACGTGATGACGATGCAGCACCGCATCTACGACTGCTACTGGCAGATGCGTCTGCCGCGTATCGACTATGGATCCGACGTCACGGTCGCCCTGACCATGTATCTCAATCATACGGCAGCAGGCGGCGAGATCACCGCGCCTGCGATCAAGCGCTGAGCGGCGGGGAGCGGGTATCATGAGAATCGGTATCGCCACTCTCATTGCGGCCAGTCTCGCGGCAGGCGCCGCGGCTTACGCGCAGAGCCAGCCGACAGTCGATGCGATCAAGGTCGACCAGGTGATGAAGGACAGCTGGAAGAGCGCGTCGCCCGAATGGCAGGAGCGGCTCGTTCAAGACCAGACGATGAAGGAGTGCACCGAGAGCCGGAACGCGCCTTCCAATGCCGTGGCGAACGCCATCACGGAGCGGGAAAAGGCGAAGATCGTCTATCCCGCCGATGGCAAGTTCCTCGGCGACTGGAAGAAGGGCGAGAAGCTGGCGCAGTCGGGCTACGGCCTGCGGTTCAGTGATTACCCGCCGGGGCGCGAGAACGGTGGTAACTGCTATGCCTGCCATCAGCTCGACCCCAAGGAGGTGAGCTACGGTACCCTCGGGCCGAGCCTGCACAGGTACGGTAAGGACCGCAACTACACGGAAGCGGAAGCCAAGCTCGTCTACGAGCGGATCTACAACCCTCAGGCCCATATCGCTTGTGCGAACATGCCACGGTTCGGCGCCAACAAAGTCCTGACCGTCGAGCAGATCAAGGACATCGTCGCCCTCCTGATGGATCCGGCAAGTCCCGTCAACAAGTGACCGGATAACGCGGTTCATGACCTTGCGAGCCCGAGCGCGCCGCCGCTCGGGCTTCGTTCTGCCCAGCTCTTTCCGCTCGCAGGGTGGAAATGGGCGTTGTTCGGCGTAAAAGGAAAGTGCGGATGGGAACGCGACGCGAGTTTCTTCAGACGGCTGCTGCCGCCGCTGGTCTGTCTGCCGTCGGCGGCGGCTTCTGGCGCGCGGTTGCGGCTGACCGGCTCGATCAGGAGCACCTGCTCCGGTTCTCGCCGAAGGGGCAGGTGACGCTGCTGCACATCACGGACCTGCACGCGCAGCTCGCGCCGGTCTATTTCCGCGAGCCGTCGATCAACCTCGGCGTCGGGGAGATGAAGGGGCAGTTTCCCCACCTCACCGGCGACGAGTTCCTGCAGGCTGCGGGCATCGCGGCCGGCACCCACGCGGCGTACATGCTCTCGTCGCGCGATTTCGAGGCACTGGCCAGGAACTACGGCCGCGTGGGCGGCGTCGACCGGCTCGCGACTTTGATCAAGGCGATCCGGTCGGAACGGGATGCATCGCGGACGCTGCTGCTCGACGGTGGCGACAGCCTGCAAGGCTCCTATACCGCGCTCAAATCGAAGGGCGGCGATATGGTCGACGTCCTTGCGCGGCTGGGCGTCGAGGCGACGACGGGGCACTGGGAGTTCACGCTCGGTGCGGAGCGCGTCACGGAGCTGTTCGGCAGCCACGACCGCCCAGGGACGGCGCCGCTGTCGTTTCTCGCCGGGAACATCGTCGAAACTGATTTCGAGGAGCCCGTGTTCGACGGGACCCGCGTGTTCGAGCGGGGCGGCCTCAGGATAGCGGTCATCGGCCAGGCTTTCCCCTATACGCCGATCGCCAATCCGCGCTGGATGATCCCCGGATGGTCGTTCGGCATTCGTGAGGATGCAATTCGGCGGCAGGTCGAGGCGGCCCGCGCTGGCGGCGCCG
>JAEZHL010000099.1 GCA_023416575.1 Pseudomonadota bacterium | reverse complement strand
CCCTCATCGTGACGGATGAGCATCCGCGCGGGCTTTCGGATCTCGCCGGCATCGCGCGCGACAAGCTCCCGGAGCCCGACGCCGTGTTGCTCGATGCGGCGATCGGCGTGGCGCAGCAGATCCGCCGACTTTCCGAGCCCGGCCCGACCCTGACCGACGCGGTGTTCCCGGCGGGCCGGTTTGAAGACCGCGAGCGCGAGTTTTCCGAGATCGGGCTGCGCGCCGTCGCGCGTGCGCAAACGCTGATGACCAATGTGGACAGCATCCTGAGCGGGCAGACGAGATGAGCAAAACGGGAAGCGTCGCTGACAGCACCGGGGCACTCGCCCAGGCCATGGGAGCGCGGAAACGCGGGCAGACGGATCGGGTGCAGCACGGTAAGGGCGATGGCCCCGGTTTTCCCGATTACGTCCGGGAGTTCGAGAGTGTGACGAGGGAGGCCTTGGTCGCGCGGAAGTTGGACAGAGAGGCCGGGCACTTGGCTGATGAGAACGAGGAGGCCCGGCATCCTCTCTCGAGGGCGACACGCAGGGGGCCGGTGCAGGCGCACCTGGCTGAGGCTGCCCACCGCGCCGTGCTGATGCTCGACCGCGCCGACCAACCGGATGATGCGCCGCCACTTGCTGCCGAAATCGCTGAGCTGTCCACGGAACCAGAGTTGCGCCAGAAGCCAGAGACTCCGGATCGGGGAGCCGAAGCGGGCGCCCGCGACCTCCCCAGAGTGAGAGAACGGACCCATCCGGAGCTCGCGCTTCCTCGAGCTTCGGCCCGCCCAATCCACACTGAGGAGCCGGCTTCGCAGCGGCTCGCGACCGAGCCCGCGGCCATGCGCAGTGCGCAAGCGCGTGAGCATCACGATCTGGATCGGTTGCGCCAAGCTCAACGCGCCGGCAGTGAAAGTCGAGGCATGGACGTCGAGACGAGACCTCAGGTGGTGTCCGGAAGGAGCAATCAGCCGAGACTTGCGCCGGCTGGTGACGTTTCGGTCAAGGTCCTTGGGCAGGAGACGCACCTTGCGCCGGCCGTGCCCAGACCGTCTCCGATGGCTCAGATCGCGACGGTCATTGCCGCCGATAGCCTCGGCTCCACCACCGAGGACACCCAGTTCTGGCGCGATGTGCGATCGGAATCCAGCCCGAGACATGGGATGGCGACGCCGGTGCGCATCCTGACCATCCAGCTGCAGCCGGCCGAGCTCGGTACCGTGAATATCCAATTGAAGCTCGAGGCGAATGTTCTGGAGGTGCGGCTCGAGGCGCAAAAAGCCGCGACGGCGGAACTCATCCGCAGGGATCAGGGAGCGCTCGCGAGCCTCCTGCGATCGGCGGGATACGACGTCGAGGGCATGACCGTTCACGTCGCGGAGCCGGACCGCAGCATCGCGGCCAATCTGCAACCTCAGCCACAGTCCGCACCGCAGGCTCAGTCGGGCTGGTCTCTGGCTGACGGCAAGTCTGGGAGCGCCAACTCGCAGTCCGGACGCGGCGAGGGCGCTGCCATAGAAAAGGCCGATCCCGGTGCAGAACAGCACGAAGCAGGCGCGCCGCAGCCGCGCGGCTATTACGTGTAGCAGCAAGGCTGCGAGGCGCCGCGGTTATCCATAGGTGTTAAGAGGGTTGACTTCCGCCCCACAAGGCCCAAATTGATTACAGACATGCAGAGCCAGACCAAACATAGCGCCACGCAGGCGCACCGGGTGCATCCGATCGCAGGATAGCCGCCCCAGCTCGGCGTACGTGCGCTCCCGAGCCTGGGGCGCTCTCCATCAAAATGCACATGACCATGCCCAGCGGGACTCCGGTTTCGCTGTCGCAACGGCGCACATGATGTCCTCAGGAAATGAGCCAACGCCAGGACGGATGAACCGTCCCGGATACACAGTGGGTGAACCCATGAAGAACAGATCCTCTTTCGAGATGCCCGAGATCATCGTGAGCCAGACGGACCAGCAGCGGCTTACCGTTCTCGCCATGGATGCGTTGAACCGCTCGCCCGACGTCGCTTCCGAGCTGATCGCGGAGATGGAGCGGGCGCGCGTGGTGCCATCCGTTCCGGCATCGGTCGTCCGCATGGGATCGGCGGTCACGTACAAGGCTGACGGCCGTGAGCGTCGCGTCACGCTCGTGTTCCCGGGTGAGGCGGACATCGGCTCTGGCAAAATTTCCATTCTGACGCCGATCGGCACAGCTCTGATCGGCTTGTCGGAGGGGCAATCCATCGCCTGGACGGCTCGCGACGGGGCAGAGCGCCATTTGACGGTTCTGAAGGTCGAGAACGCGACCGAAGCGACCGAGCAATGAACCCTCTGGCCGCTGGCGGCGGGGCACGAGGAGAAAATCCGAACCCGTCCCGCTTCTGACGGCACGCGCGCAGCCCGCAAGGTTGCGCCACTCGCACGCCTGATCGCGCCTCTCATCCCGCCAGGCCGACGAACTCCAACAGCAGATCCGCCTGTGCTGCCAGCATTGCGAGACCGCCAACGGTTTCGCAGCCGGCGGCGCGGGCGGTTGCTATGAGCGGCGTGATCTCCGGCTTCGTGATGATGTCGACGACGAGTGAGCTCGTGTCGATGGGGCCGAGGGGCGCAGGAAGTCCGTCGCCAGCGCGCATGCCGATCGGGCTGGCATTGACGATCACGTCGTATCCGGCGGCAATCGGCGCTCCGGCGGCTGCATCGCACCGGGCATAGTACGCGCGCACCGTCTCAGCGAGGGCTTCGGCACGCGCCGTTTCAGGATCGAAAATGGCGATTCCGCGCGCTTCAGCATCGGCTAGTGCGAGCGCGATCGCGCTTCCCGCTCCGCCTGCTCCGAGCAGGAGAACCCCCTTGCCTTGGAGCGAGCGACCCGCACGTTGAATCGCGCGGACGAGACCGGCGCCATCGAACATGTCGCCCGTCCACAGCCCGTCCGGATCGCGGCGCAGGACGTTGATGCCACCTGTCTGGCGTCCCGCCTCACCGATGCGCGCGACCAGCGCCGCGGCGCGCTTCTTGAACGGCACCGTGATGATGATGCCGGCGAGGTTCGCGACGCGCATCAGCCCCGCTATGCCAGCCTCGAACTCCGCCTCCGGGATGTGGACCGGCACGAGCACGGCGTTGGCTCCGGCCGCGAGCAGCAGGGGATTGATGATCTGCGGTGAGCCCACCTGCGCGATCGGATCGCCGACGATGGCCAGAAGTTGCGTGCTGCCGCTGATCGCCGGGCATGCGTTATTCGTCATTGCCTGGTGCTCCCACCTGTTTGCCTCTTGCCGCCGAGCTGGATCGGCGATCCTCTACGTGTCGGCCAGAAGTGTTGCAACCGGGCACTTCGGTTTGCTGCTTTCCTCGCATCATCGGGCGCCGCCAACGTTGTCTCCCTCGGGGCGAGGTATGAGGATCAAGGACCCCCAGCCGGGTAGCTTGATCGCGACGTGCCTGAAGTCGAAGCCCGCGACCAGCCCGAGCATGTTGATCTCCACGCCTTCGATCCAGGCGATAGTCAGCCCGAGCAGGCCGGCCACGGAAATTTGAATGCCGGTGCGCGTCGGGCTCAGACCCATGAACAGGGCCGGCCCGCGAAAATCCTTGCCGATGGCGTTGGAGGCCAGCGCGATGCCTGCTTCCGGCACGTCGGCGAGCACGGTGGCAACGAACGTATTGGAGTTAGGCCCCGGCCACACCCGGTAATCGCCATTGCCGCCATGGGGATAGCTCGCCACCGCGGCGCGGATCCGCGGAATCAATGCCTCCGCCGCCGGCCCGTTCACGGCGGCGACCAGCCGTGGCGTGCTCCCGTACCAGCGGGCATCCGGAGCCCAGCGATCGACCTTGATGGGCTGTCCCCAGCCTGTGACGTCGAAGCGCGAGTAGTGCCGCGCGCCCTTCTCTTTCACGACGATCCAGGAATGTGTGCTGAATATACCACGCCAGCGTGCGGCGGGTGCGTGGTATACGCGAACAGTGGCATCGGGGGCTTCATCCGCCGGCGGCAGAATTCTGGCGCTGGACCAGTCGCTGGTGCGGCCGTGCAGCGGATTGCCCGGCATAAGCCACCAGAGGGCATGAGCTGCCAGGGGCAGCAGGAAGGCCAGCGCGAAGAGGAGCAGGAGGGAGCGCACAACAGATTTCGTCCGGCGGACTGCGGAGTGCTGCTGGGGCATGGTCCGACCATTGAAATTGATTGCGCGGGCGCGTCAATCACGGCGATGGTCGCATGCGATCGTGCGCATCGTGTGCTCGATGTGTGCCATGATCTCGCCGTCAGCCTCGGGCAGGACTGCACCAGCAAGTTGAGTAAATCGGCTCTTTGCGCCGGCAAGGCATTGCGCAGGATGGCCGATTGCGGCACGAAAGTGCCAACTGATTCCGGCATGCTGATCATGAGCGGGTGGGGCCATGAACAAAATCGAACACGCCTTCCGCGAAAGGTCACGCTCTCCGAAAACGGTGCTGCAGGACAAGGCGGTTCACCTGTTGCTGCTGCGGCTGCTGAAGGAGAACGGACGGGCCTACGCGCCGAGATATGCCGTGGCATTCGTGTTCATGGGGGTGGTCGCCGGGTGCACGGCCCTCAGCGCGTGGATGATGAAGGACGTCGTCAACCAGATCTTCGTCGAACAAGATCGCGCCGCCCTGTTCTGGATCCCACTGGCCATCTCCGCCATCTTCATCATCAAGGGCGCGGCTGCCTACTTCCAGGAGGTCTGGATGAGCCGCATCGGCAACCGGATGGTGGCCGAGATCCAGAAGCGCATGTTCGACCACATGCTCAAGATGGGAGTGGATTTCTACCAGCAGTACCCATCGAACGATCTTATCACCCGCATGACGCACAACGCCAAGGCGGCGCGGGATATGCTGAATCTGATCGCCGTTGGCTTGGGGCGGGACCTGCTGACGCTGATCGGGCTGATCGCCGTCATGATCTCGCAAGACCCGGTGCTGGCAGCGATTTGCCTCATCGGGGGGCCGGTTGCGGGCGTTGCGCTGAAGCGGCTCTCCGAGCGGGTGAAAAAGGCTGCCCAAAGCGAAGTCACGGGGGTCACGACGATCGTCGGCACTGTGCGGGAAAGCGTTCAGGGCATTCGGGTCGTCAAGTCGTTCCAGCTCGAGAGGCTTCTGCAGCGTCGCATGAACGACGGCGTCGAGGCTGTCGAACGGCTTTCGAACAAGATCGTTGCGGTGCAGGCGCAGGTCAATCCGCTGATCGAGACCATCGGCGGCTTGGCCGTCGCGGCGGCTGTGGTCTACGCGGGCTGGCGCAACGTGTCGTTCGGCGACACGCCAGGACAGTTCTTCGCCTTCATCACGGCCTTGCTGATGGCCGCCGATCCTGCCCGTCGCTTGTCGAAGCTGCAACTTCAGCTCGCCACGGCATCGGTTGGTGTTCGGATGATGTACGATCTTCTCGACCGGCCTGCTTCCGAGATGGAGGAGAACAAGCGTCCCGACCTCCACGTCACTGCCGGGGAGGTGCGTTTCGAGGATGCAGCCTTCTCCTATGATTCCGAGACGCCTGTCCTCAGGGGCCTCGACCTGCTGGCGCCAGCGGGTAAGACGACGGCGCTCGTCGGGCTTTCAGGTGCTGGCAAGACGACGGTATTCAACCTTCTGCAGCGGTTCTGGGAGCCGACGGCGGGCGTGATTCGGATCGACGGGATCCCGATCGCCGAGGCCTCGATAAACTCGCTCCGGCGCAACATCTCGCTCGTGAGCCAGGACGTTTTCCTGTTCGACGGCAGCATTCGTGAGAACATCGCAGCGGGCCGGGATGACGCGACGGAGGCCGAGATCGTCGCGGCGGCGGCGGCGGCGCAGGCCGATGCGTTCATCCGGTCCTTGCCGGACGGCTATGACACACAAGTCGGCGAGCTCGGCTCGCAGATATCGGGTGGCCAGCGGCAGCGCATCTCGCTCGCCCGCGCCTTCCTCAAGAATGCACCCATCATTCTGCTCGACGAGCCGA
>JAEZHL010000390.1 GCA_023416575.1 Pseudomonadota bacterium | reverse complement strand
CGGCCGACGGGCTGACCTGGACGTTCAAACTACGCTCCGGGCTGAAATTCCACGATGGCAGCCCGGTGCTCGCCAAGGACTGCGTTGCCAGCATCGAGCGGTGGAGCAACCGCGATGCCATGGGCCTGATGCTCAAGGCGATTCAGAAGGAGCTCGTCGCCGTCGACGACACGACCTTCAAATGGGTGCTCTCCAAGCCTTATCCGAAAATCCTGCTCGCGCTGGGTAAGGTCGGCACGCCCTGCTGCTTCATCATGCCGGAGCGGATCGCCAAGACGGATCCGTTCAAGCAGATCGAAGAGTTCGTCGGTTCCGGTCCGATGAAATTCGTGCGCGCGGATTGGAAGCCCGGAGCGCTCGCCGCGTTCGAGCGGCATGCGGACTATGTGCCGCGCAACGAGCCTGCCGACTGGTGGGCCGGCGGCAAGGTCATGCAGTTCGACCGCATCGAGTGGATCGTGATGCCGGACCCTGCGACGGCGTCCGCTGCGTTGCAAAACGGTGAGGTCGACTGGTGGGAAACGCCGATCCCCGACCTCGTGCCGCTCTTGAAGCGCAACCGCAACATCAAGGTCGACATCGCTGATCCCTTGGGCAACATCGGCGCCTTCCGCCTCAATCATTTGCACCCGCCGTTCAACGAGCTGAAGGTGCGCCGCGCGGTGCAGGTGGCGCTGAGCCAGGAAGACTACATGCGCGCGGTGGTGGGATCCGACGACGCGCTCTGGAAGCCGATCCCGAGTTTCTTCACGCCGGGTACCCCGCTCTATACCGAGGAGGGCGGCGATTACCTCAAGGGCAAGCGCGACTACGATCTAGCCAAGAAGCTGCTGCAGGACGCCGGCTACAGCGGCCAGCCTGTCACCTGCCTCATCGGGCAGGATCAGGCGCCCCTCAAGGCGATGGGTGAAATCACGGCAGACCTTCTCAAGAAGATTGGCATGACCGTCGATTTCGTCGCCACCGACTGGGGTACCGTCGGGCAGCGCCGCGCCTCCAAGAGCCCGCCCGGTCAGGGTGGTTGGGGCATGTTCCACACCTGGCACGCGGGCGCGGACTGCGCGAGCCCCGTCGGCAACGTCGCGGTTCGGGCGAGCGGCGACAAGGCGTGGTTCGGATGGCCCGAGAATGCCGAGGTCGAGAAGGAAATCTCAGCCTGGTACGACGCCAAGACGCTCGAGGAGGAGAAGGCCATCCTTGGCCGTGCGAACAAAGCGGCCATGGAACACGTCGTCTACATCCCGACTGGCTTCTACCTCCACTACCACGCCTGGCGCTCGAACCTCGATGGCATCTCCAGCGGGCCGCTGCCCTGGTTCTGGGGTGTGAAGAAGGCGTGAGTGACGGCTGCGCGCTCTAGGTTCGGTGGTGAGACGGCCGTTCGCTCACGCAGCATCGCTGTCCTCGCCCCGAGCCTTTCCCCTTCGCGCGAACATGGGCGAAGGGAAGGGGAGATTTGAATGCTCGGTTATATTGCTCGACGGGTGCTGTCGACCATTCCGGTGATGGCGTTCGTCGCTCTGTTCGTGTTCAGCCTGCTCTACATCGCGCCTGGCGATCCGGCCGCCGTCATCGCTGGGGAGCAGGCCTCGCCCGAAGATGTCGAGAAGATCCGCAAGAGCCTCGGTCTGGATCGCCCCTTCCTGGTTCGCTTCACCGAATGGAGCGTGCATATCCTGCAGGGTGATCTCGGAACGTCGATGTTCACGGGCCTGCCGGTGACAGAGCTGATCATGCAGCGTGTCGAGCCCACCTTATCCCTGATGGTGGTGACGCTGCTGATGGCGGTGGCGGTTGCGGTTCCCATCGGTGTCGTTGCCGCTTGGCAGGCGGGGACCTGGATCGACCGCCTGATCATGGCTTTCTCCGTGTTCGGTTTTTCCGTGCCGGTGTTCGTCGTCGGCTACCTGCTCGCCTATTTCTTCGCGCTCGAGCTCGATTGGCTTCCCGTCCAGGGCTACACGCCGATCGCGAGCGGCTTCTGGCCATGGCTGGAAAATCTCATCCTGCCTGCGATCGCGCTCGGCTTCATTTACATCGCGCTCATCGCTCGCATCACGCGCGCGACGATGCTCGAGGTGCTGAGCCAGGACTACATCCGGACGGCACGGGCCAAGGGCGTCGGGCAGGGTGGAGTTCTTTTCCTGCATGCGCTCAAGAACGCGGCGGTACCGATCGTGACGGTGATCGGTATCGGCGTCGCGCTGCTCATCGGCGGCGCCGTTGTCACCGAGAGCGTGTTCGCCATTCCCGGACTGGGGCGCCTCACGATCGATGCCATCGTGCGCCGCGACTATCCGCTGATCCAGGGCCTCGTCCTGATGTTCAGCTTCGTCTACGTGCTGGTCAATCTCGGGATTGACCTCATCTACACGCTGCTCGATCCGAGGATTCGCTATTGAACCCGCCCGTGCTGTCATCAGCGGCCCGTCCGATGCGCGCTGACGCGTTCAACGTGGCCCCGCCCTTGCCCGACATTCTCCCGCCGGTGAAAGTGCGGCGTGGGATCATCGGCTTCATCCTGCGCCAGCCGACGATTTCGCTCGGGCTCGCACTGCTCGTGACGATGATCCTGATTGCGATCTTTGCGCCGCTGCTCACCAGTGTCGATCCAACCGCGCTGGCTCCGGCGAAACGCACGCGAGAGCCTTCGGCGGACTTCTGGTTCGGCACCGACGCCTACGGGCGGGATATCTATGCGCGTGTGCTCTACGGGGCGCGCATCTCGCTGCTCGTCGGGTTCTCCGTTGCAATTCTGGCGTCGCTCGCGGGGCTCTTGATCGGGCTCGTATCCGGCTACATGCGCTGGCTCGACGGCCTCGTCATGCGTGTCATGGACGGCATGATGTCGATCCCGCCGATCCTGCTCGCCATCGCCTTGATGGCGCTGACGCGGGCCAGTGTCGAGAACGTCATCATGGCCATTGCCATCGCGGAAGTCCCGCGCGTCTCGCGACTGGTGCGCGGTGTCGTGCTGTCGCTCAGGGAGCAGCCTTACGTCGATGCCGCAATCGCTGCCGGTACATCGACGCCGATGATCATCGCCCGCCATATCCTTCCGAATACCGTGGCGCCACTGATGGTGCAGGCGACCTATATCTGCGCGTCCGCCATGATCACCGAGTCGATCCTGTCCTTCATCGGCGCCGGCACGCCGCCGATCATCCCATCCTGGGGGAACATCATGGCGGATGGCCGCGCGCTCTGGCAGGTGAAGCCTTACATCATCTTCTTCCCGGCCGTGTTTTTGTCCCTCACCGTGCTCGCCGTGAACTTGCTGGGCGATGGCCTGAGGGACATGCTCGACCCACGCAGCGCGAAGGGAGAGTGAAGCATGGCGCTGCTCCAGGTAGAAAACCTGCAAACACACTTCCGCACGCCCGAGGGGGTCAATCGTGCGGTCGATGGCGTGTCGTTCGAGGTGCGTGAAGGCGAAACGCTCGCCATCGTCGGCGAATCGGGCTGCGGGAAGTCGGTCACGGCCATGTCGATCCTGCGGCTGATCCCGGAGCCGCCCGGACGCATCGCCGGCCAGATCCGCTTCGGCGACAAGGACCTTCTGCGCCTGTCCGAGCGCGAGATGCGCCGCATCCGCGGCAACGACATCAGCATGATATTCCAGGAGCCGATGACCAGCCTCAATCCGGTGCTGACCGTCGGCTGGCAGCTTGGCGAGACGCTGCACCTGCACCAGGGGCTCTCTCGGAAGGCGGCCGAGGCGCGTGCGGTCGAGATGCTGGCGCTGGTTGGCATTCCGGAGCCGCAGCGGCGCGTGAGGGAGTATCCGCACCAGCTCTCCGGTGGTATGCGCCAGCGGGTGATGATCGCGATGGCGCTGGCGTGCAATCCGAAGCTGCTGATCGCGGATGAGCCGACGACGGCGCTCGACGTGACGATCCAGGCTCAAATCCTGGAACTGATGGGTGATCTCAAGCGCCGCGTTGGCGCTGCCATCGTGCTGATCACGCACGACCTCGGCGTCGTCGCTGAAGTGGCCGAGCGGGTGATGGTCATGTACGCAGGGCGCAAGGTCGAGGAGGCGCCTGTCCGCGAGCTCTTCCGTTCGCCGCGCCACCCTTACACGCAAGGATTGCTCGGCGCCGTGCCGAAGCTCGGGTCCTCCCTGGCCGGCACAGCGAGCCGCCTATCCGAGATCCCCGGTCTGGTGCCAAGCCTCAAGGATCGGATTCCCGGTTGCGTGTTCGCCGGTCGCTGCGCGGCGGTGCGCGATGTATGCCGCGAGGCGGCTCCGGGGCTGGAGCCGAAGGCAGCGGGGCATCTGGTGGCGTGCCACTTCGCAGAACGGGAGGCTGTGCTGGCATGACCGCACCACTGCTCCAGGTCACGGGTCTCAAGAAGCACTTTCCGATGCACGGCGGCGTGCTGGGGCGCGTTGCGGGGCATGTTCACGCCGTCGACGGCGTATCGTTCGAGGTGGAGCGGGGCGAAACCCTGGCCCTGGTCGGCGAATCCGGCTGCGGAAAGTCCACCGTCGGCCGTGCCATCCTGAGACTTTTCGATCTGACGGAAGGATATGTTCGGCTGGATGGCCAACGGATCGATGATCTGACGCCGGCGGAGCTAAGGCCGCTGCGGCGGCGCGTTCAGGTCGTCTTCCAGGACCCGTTCTCAAGCCTCAATCCGCGCATGCGGGTCCGCGATATCCTGGCTGAGCCCATTCGAAACTTCGGTCTGGCCAAGTCCGGCGCCGAGCTCGAGGCGAGGATCAGCGATCTGATGGACAAGGTCCGGTTGCCCCGCGATGCGGGGAGCCGCTGGCCGCACGAATTCTCGGGTGGGCAGCGTCAGCGGATCGGCATCGCCCGCGCCCTGGCCACCGATCCCGATCTCATCATCTGCGACGAGGCCGTCTCCGCGCTCGATGTCTCGGTCAAGGCGCAGATCGTCAACCTGCTCAGCGATCTTCAGCAGGAGCTGGGGCTGGCGTTGCTGTTCATCAGCCACGACCTTGCCATTGTCGAGCACATCGCCCATCGCGTCGCGGTGATGTACCTCGGAAAGATCGTCGAAGTAGCGCCGAAGCAGCAGATCTTCGCGAGGCCGCGCCACCCCTATACGCACGCGCTCCTCTCTGCCGTTCCGATCCCGGAGCCGGGCGCTGCGCGCCAGCGCATCATCCTCAAGGGCGATGTCCCCAGTCCCATAAGCCCGCCTCCTGGCTGCCGCTTCCACACGCGTTGCCCGTTCGCCTTTGACCGTTGCCGGGTGGACGAGCCCAAGTTTCGGGAGGTTGGGATAAGCCACGCTGCCGCGTGTCATCTCGACGAAATCCCCTCCGGGACGGCAACGGCGTCCGCCGCGGAGCAGGCTGTGTAACTTTCTCCGCCATCTGCTGGGTATGACCCGAGCCGATGCTTGCGCGCGGGACGCCGCTGCAGCAAATGTGATCTGAACCTTTCGAGTGACTTTCTGATCAGGACCCGATCCCATGACGAAGCTGCGTGTCATTGCCGGCCCCTACACATTCGGGGGTCACCTCGAGATGGCCCTGGCGCCGAAGACCTGCGAGGCGTTCCTGAAGCACATGCCGTTCACGAGCCGCATCATTCATGTGCGCTGGAGTGGCGAAGGTGTGTGGATGCCGTTGGGCGATCTCGACTTCGGCGTCGGCTTCGAGAACAACACCTGCTATCCGTCCCCGGGGCAGATCATTCTCTATCCGGGCGGCGTCAGCGAAACGGAAATTCTGCTCGCATACGGGGCCGTCAACTTCGCCTCGAAGGCGGGCCAGCTCTCGGGCAATCACTTCATCACCCTGACTTCCGGGCTCGAGAACCTCTACACGCTCGGTCGCAAGACGTTGTGGGAAGGCGCCCAGGACGTCCGCATCGAGCTCGCATAGGGAGGGCATCACGTGAAGCTGCCAACGCTCCCGTTCACGGTGACGGACTGGGACAGCATCGAGCCGACCGTGCATCCCGGAGAGACGGGCCACGCCAAATGGCGCACGTTCACGGCCGGCGATCTGCGTGTGCGGATCGTCGAATATTCACCGGGGTATCTCGCGGACCATTGGTGTGACCGCGGCCACGTCCTCTATGTGCTGGAGGGTGAGCTCGACACGGAGCTGCGCGATGGCCGCACATTCAAGCTGCTCCCGGGCATGAGCTACCAGGTCTCGGATCACGGTGATGCAGCCCACCGCTCATCCACGAGCACGGGCGCCAAGCTGTTCATCGTGGACTGAGCCTTTCTCACGTCAGGAATGCGTCAGCCGCCGTCGGGTTCGAGGGCGCTGACGCTGGGCCCCACCGTCGATGACATATTCCGTTCCAGTTATCGCCGCAGCGCGGCCGGAGGCGAATGTCCTCGCCGGTATGGAGGCAGGACGGCTTGTCCGCGTGCTGGAGGACCGGACGCCACCTTTCCCGGGGCCTTGCCTCTGCTATCCCGGCCGTCGCAACTTTCAGCCGGAGTGGAAGCCTTCCTCGCATTGGCTCGCGAGCTGGCGGGGACCAGCTCCAGGGAGAAGAAGGTGCGAGCTTGATCGCGGTGTGAACTTCGGTTCCGGAGTGTGAGGCCGACACCAGGAATTATGGCGGAGAGGGGGGGATTCGAACCCCCGATACGGTTACCCGTATGCCGCATTTCGAGTGCGGTGCTTTCAACCACTCAGCCACCTCTCCAGACCAGTAGCGCGCCTTCCTGAGCTTCGATCGACTGCTGATCCGCCC
>JAEZHL010000386.1 GCA_023416575.1 Pseudomonadota bacterium | reverse complement strand
CGCCCAACGCGGCAACGCGCAGCGTCCGGCTGATGCCGCCGAGATAGCAAACATCGGGCTGAATGATATCGACGGCCCGCATATCGATCATGTGCCGCCAGGTCGGGATCCAGCAATCCTGCTCGCCACCGGTGACATCGAGGTCGAGGGCGTCCCGCACTTCTTTCGTCTGCTCGAGCTCCCAGTAGAGGCACGGCTCCTCGAAGTGACAGATCCCGTTGTCCTCGAGCATCCGCCCAACCTCGATCGCGCGCCTCGGCGAAAATCCGCCATTGGCATCGACGAGCAGCTCCACGCCATCGCCCATGGCGCGGCGCATGTGCGGGATGATCTCCTCGGTGCGACCGGGCCACTCGTCGACGTCGCGTCCGCATTCGGCGCCGACGCGAAACTTGAACGCATCGAACCCGTGCGCCTCGCGCAGCCGCAGCATCCGGTCGGCCTCATCCCGAGGCGTGATGTCCCGCTTCATCGAGGACGCATAGGCACGGATCGGCCGGGGCGTGCCGCCGAGCAATTCGCAGACGCTTTTCTCTTCGACCTTGCCGCGCAGGTCCCAAAGCGCCGTATCGAGCCCGGCCATCGCCCGGCACATATAAGATCCCGGAAACTTGTGCTCGCGCTCCATGATGCGATCCAGGAGATCATCGATCGCAAACACACTCCGCCCGAGAGACCAGGGGGCGATCTGACGGTGCACGACCTGTGCCGTGATGTCCGCGTTGTAGGTCGAAACCTGCCCCCAGCCTTGCGCGCCAGTGTCAGCCGTCACCCGCACGAAACCGACGAACTGGTTGCAGAACGTCTCGATGCTCTTGATCCGCATGGCTCATCCTGCCCGGGCACTGGTGGTTTCCTCGGGCGGGAACATTCCAGCTGAATGGATCACCTCGATAGATCCATTCTCGATATTCTATGATACCGCTTGACCAAAGTTCGCCCGGGGAGCCAGCCAATGGTCAAGCGTGTCGGCGGAGCGCTGCTGCACTCGATCGTCATCGATCCTCATGCCCGCCGCCCGGTGAGCACGCAGGTCTACGTCGCCCTGCGCGACATGATCCTGACGGGAGCCTTTGCGGCCGGAGAGAGGTTGCCCGCCACGCGAACCATGTCGCGCGAGCTTGGATTGTCGCGCACCACCATCATCGAGGCCTTCGAGCGGCTGACGGCAGAGGGTCTCATCGAGGCGCGGGTCGGATCAGGCACATTCGTCAGCGCCCTCCTCGCCACCGATCGGCCCAAGCGTGCCACCCGATTGCACAGCGCCCCCGGCGCGAAACCGGCGCGGCTTTCCAGGGCGATGACCCACGCCACCACACGCTTCAGCGAACGCCAACGACAGCCCTTCGCCCCGCGCGCCTTTACCACGGCGCTCCCCGCCTTCGATGCGTTCCCGATGGCGCAGTGGGCGCGCCTTTCCGTCAAGCACTGGCGCGGTAACCGCAACGACGTCATGGGCTATGGCGAACCTAACGGCCATCCGCAGCTGCGACGCGCGATCGCCGCTCACCTGCGGGCCAATCGGGGCATTTCGTGCGATGCGGAGCAGATCTTCATCGTCGGCGGCGCGCAACAGGCCTTTCACCTCATCGGCTCGATGCTGCTCGATCCCGGCGACAAGGTCTGGTTCGAAAACCCAGGCGCCATCGGCGCGCGCAACAGCATGATCGCCTGCGGCGCCGATCTCATTCCCGTTCCCGTCGACAAGGATGGACTTCGCGTCGAGGACGGCCGCAAGTCCGCCCCGGATTTTCGCCTGGCGTTCGTCACGCCCTCGCACCAGCAGCCGCTCGGCACGGTCATGAGCCTGGAGCGGCGCTTCGCCTTGCTCAATGCGGCGGAGCAGGCCGGCGCATGGATCATCGAGGATGACTACGACGGCGAGTTCTTCTTCGGCGGCCGCCCGCCACCGACGCTGAAAAGCGTCGATACCACCGGGCTCGTCATCTACGTCGGCACGTTCAGCAAATCGCTGTTTCCCTCGATCCGGCTCGGGTTCATCCTCTCACCACCCGCCCTCGTGCACACCTTCGGCGCTCTGATGAGCAAGTTCCTGTACGGCGTGCCGACGTTCCTGCAGGCTGTCGTCGCCGAATTCATCGACGAGGGGCATTTCACGACCCACATCCGGCGCATGCGCAGGACTTATGCCGAGCGCCACGAGGCCCTGTGCCGGGAAGCGGACCGCCATCTTGCCGGATTGCTGAGCGTCGTTCCCGCCGCCAGCGGACTGCACACTGTCGGCCACCTGCAAGCTGGATTATCTGAGATCGATGCCGCTATGGCCGCCGAGGAACTCGGCGTAACGGTATCGCCGATCGCGCGCTTCTCCATCGCGCCGACCGAAGCGCAGGGGCTAGTGCTCGGCTTTGGCGGCGTCACCCCGTCTCAGATCGAAACCGGCGTCGGTGTGCTTGCCAGGGTCTTGGAATCCCTCGTCGGACGCCGGTCTCGCCCGACGTCACGCAGCGGCTAGTACCGGAGCAGCCCAGCCATCGAAAGTGGACTGCCATTTTCTTCGCAATGGACCTGCCATGGTAACCAATCGCTGGTGCAGTGTTCGCCCATGATGCCGGGCGGGAGAGGACTGAGGGATTGATCGACGTCGATTACATCATTGTCGGCGCAGGCTCGGCGGGATGCGTCCTGGCTGATCACCTGAGCGCCAACGGCCGATTTAAAATCCTCATCCTCGAAGCCGGCGGCAGCGATAGGCGGATCTGGCTGCACGTCCCAATCGGCTACGGCAAGTCGTTCTACAACCCCAGCGTCAACTGGATGTTCCGCACCGAGCCGGATCCCAATCTGAACGACCGCCGCGGATACTGGCCGCGCGGGAAAGTGCTCGGCGGCTCCAGCTCCATCAATGCCATGGTCTTCGTCCGTGGCCACCCGACCGACTTCGACGACTGGGAGGCTGATGGCAACCCAGGGTGGGGGTGGCAGGACGTGCTCCCCTATTTCAAACGCATGGAGAGCTTCAGCGGCGGCGATGACAAATGGCGCGGCACCGGCGGGCCGCTGCCCGTCACCGATGTCTCTCGCGACCTGCACCCGCTTTGCGAGTCATTCGTCACGGCTGGCAAAGAAGCCGGACTGCCCGTCTGCAAGGACTTTAATGGCGCCACGATGGAGGGTGTCGGGCCGTACCAGATCACCATGCGCGGCGGCGTGCGCATGTCGACCGCCCGGGCCTATCTGCGGCCAGCGATGACGCGGCCCAATCTGCGCGTCGAGACCGGCGCCCGCGTGACACGCATCCTGATCCGAGGCAAGCGGGCAGTCGGCGTGAGCTTCACGCAGGGCGGAAAGACCCTTGAGGCACGGGCCGGGCGGGAGGTCATTCTGGCGGCCGGCGCGATCCACTCGCCGCTGCTGCTGCAGGCATCCGGGGTTGGACCACCCGATGTAATACGGTCGGCCGGCATCGAGGTCGTGCACGCCAGCCCGCACGTCGGGCGCAATCTGCAGGATCATCTCTGCATCGATTATCTCTATCGGTCGCGCGTCCCCACGCTCAACCAGGACCTCGGGACGTGGAAGGGGAAGATCAAAGCCGCGCTGCAATATGCCGTGCGCCGTGGCGGACCGCTCAGCCTCAGCGTCAACCAGGCGGGCGGCTTCTTCCGCTCCCGCCCCGAGCTGAAACGGCCCAACATCCAGCTCTATTTCTCGCCGCTCAGCTATCTCCGGGTGCCGCCGGGCCGCCGGGCGCTGATGAGCCCGGATCCTTTTCCCGGCTTCCTGCTCAGCGCCCAGCCCTGCCATCCGGCAAGTCGCGGCTATGTCCAGCTGCGCTCGAACGATCCAACGGGCGCGCCCGTCATCGTCCCCAATTCGCTCTCCGACGGACCCGATCTGGACGAGCTGGTGGACGGCGCCATGTTCCTGCGCAAGCTGGCCGCGACGCCCGCCCTGTCGCGCATCATCGAGACCGAGCTCGTTCCGGGCAGCCGTGTGCAATCCCGCGACGAGATCATCGACGACATCCGCGCGCGTGCCTCGAGCGTGTTTCATCCTGTCGG